>NZ_BCBP01000035.1:0-97025 GCF_001753955.1 Pseudomonas sp. NBRC 111139 | reverse complement strand
AGTGAGGCCATTCGCGGGTGGACCCGCTCCTACACCGGTGAGGTCATTCGCGGGTGGACCCGTTCCTACACTGGCCCCACGCCTGGCGCGGATCGTACGTAGGAGCGGGTTTACCCGCGAAGCAGGCGACGCGGTATCACGCCTTGAGCAGGTGCTTCCAGCCGCGGCTCTGGTCCACCGCCCGAGCCTGTTCGATACGCGCTTCCAGCACTTCATCGCTGATAGGCTGCTCGGCCAGCTCGTGCAGCTTTTTCAGATCGCCGTACAAGCGGTCCATTTGCGGCGCTTCCAGCACCTGGCGGGCGTGGTGCAGCCAAGCCAGAAGTTGCTCGATACGTGGCAGCTGCTCAGCCAGGTCTTCCGGGCGCTGGGTGTACAGCGGCAGCTTCAGCGCGCGGCCTTCCTCACCCAGCAGGTGACCCAGCCAGCTGGCCAACTGCGCCTTGCCCTGGCGTTCGCCGCGGCCCTTGCGCTCAGCGGTCCAGGTCCGGGCCATCAGCCAGCGTGAGGTTTCCAGCGAGAACTGGCCCCAGCGTACGTCTTCCAGCTCTTCGGCGAACTGCTCGGGCGCGGCGCGACGGATGTCTTCGTCATCGTTGCCGGCCTGAACCAGCGGGCGCCAGTCTTCAAGCAAGGCATCAAGGCTGGCGCGCAGGTCGCGGGTGGTGGCGCGCGGTGCTGCCTGGCCCAGGCTGGCGGTGAGTGCGCGCAGCTCGCTCAGGCACTCGACCCAGTCCTGGAGCAGGCGCCAGTGGCCGTTGTGGCGGTACTGCTCGGCCAGGCGCTGGCTGCTGCCCAGCAGTTGCCAGGCGAGGGCGGCATAGGCGTCGTCCAAGGCCATTTCGGCTTCCAGCGCGGTGTGCGGCAGGTCCAGCTCGTAGCTGTCCGGTTCCAGCAGGCGGTAACCGCGCTCAGCCTTGCTGATGTCGCACGGCATCAGTGGCAGGCTGGCGGCCAGTTCTGCAGCCAGTTCCAGCAGTGCTTGCGGTTCACCTTCACGCAGCTCCAGCTCCAGCTCGCAGATCTCTTCCTTGCACTTGCCGGCGATCACGAAGCCTTGGTCCAGCGCGGCCTCGATCACCACCTTGCTCTTGCCGCGGCCCCAGGCGATTTCGGCGTATTCACGGCTGAAGTCGGTGGTGAACAGCGGCTTGATGGTTTTCTTGTCCAGATTGGCCAGTTGCTCGGGCCAGCAGGTGGCGTCCAGCTTCTTCAGGTCGAGCTTGACCTTGTCCAGGTTCCATTCGTACTCGTTGCGCTCTGACAGGCCAGCCACGCTCTGGCCGCGGCACTTGAGGGTTTGGATGACAGCGTCGCCATCGCGGCGCAGGCGCAGGGCGACACGGGCGGCGGACAGCTCACGCTCGGGGGTGTCGAAGTACTGGTTGAGCAGTTCACGGGTCTGCCAGCCGGACTTGTTGCGCTTTTTCAGCAGAGGGTGCTCGCGAAGTGCGGCAAGGGTCTCGCGGCTGGCGCGGAGCTTCAGTTCGGTTTCTTTGTGCATCACAGACTCGAAAGAGGGGGCGTGGTTGGCAGAGAGTCTACAGCAGTCAGCCCTCAACGGTTTATTCCAGACAGCGGATAGTCCTATGATGGGCAACGTTTCCGAGGAGTACGCGCATGCCGTTGCCGACGCTGAAAGACCAGTTTGCCGCCTTGATCGCCGCGCCTTCGGTTAGCTGTACCCAACCTGCGCTGGACCAGTCCAACCGCCAGGTTATCGACCTGTTGGCCGGTTGGCTCGGCGACCTGGGTTTCAAGTGCGATATCCAGCAGGTCAGCCCCGGCAAGTTCAACCTGCTGGCCAGCCGTGGCACCGGCCCAGGAGGGCTGGTGCTGGCCGGGCACAGCGATACCGTGCCCTATGACGAACAGCTGTGGGCCAGCGACCCGCTGAAGCTGACCGAAGCCGATGGCCGTTGGGTTGGCCTGGGCAGCTGCGACATGAAGGGCTTCTTCGCCCTGGTCATCGAAGCGGTCATCCCGCTGCTGGAGCACGACTTCAAGGAGCCACTGCTGATCCTTGCCACCTGCGACGAAGAAAGCTCCATGTCCGGCGCCCGTGCCCTGGCCGAGGCCGGCCAGCCACTGGGGCGTGCAGCGGTCATCGGTGAGCCTACCGGGCTGCGGCCAATTCGCATGCACAAGGGCATCCTCATGGACCGCATCGACATCCTCGGCCGCAGTGGCCATTCGTCGGATCCAAGCCTGGGCCGCAGCGCCATGGAGGCCATGCACGCAGTCATGGGCGAGCTGATGGGCCTGCGCCAGCACTGGCAAAACACCTATAGCAACCCGCAATTCACCGTGCCGACCCCGACCATGAACTTCGGCTGCATCCACGGCGGTGACAACCCCAACCGCATCTGCGGCCAGTGTGCCCTGGAATTCGACCTGCGGCCGCTGCCGGGCATGGATGTGGAGCAACTGCGCGCGGCCATTCGCGAAAAGCTGGTACCCGTGGCCGAGCGCCATGAGGTGCGCATCGACTATGCGCCGCTGTTCCCGGAGGTGCCGCCGTTCGAGCAGGCTGCCGATGTCGAACTGGTTCAGGTCGCGGAGCGCCTGACTGGCCATCGCGCTGAAGCGGTGGCGTTCGGCACCGAAGCACCTTATCTTCAGCAACTGGGCTGCCAGACCATCGTGCTGGGCCCTGGCGACATTGCCTGCGCCCACCAGCCCGGCGAATACCTTGAAATGTCACGAATCGAGCCTACCGTGCGTCTATTGCGTGACCTGATCCGGCACTATTGCCTGCACTAAACGTCAATCGAACTGATTCGTTCCTGCCTAGAGGAGACCGCGCGTGACCGCAAGCCTGTTCCGACGATGATCCTGAACGCCCCCTGCATCGCCGTTCTCCGTCCACTTATCCACAGGCCCTGTCATGCCCGATTACGTCAACTGGCTGCGTCATGCATCCCCCTATATCAATGCCCATCGCGACTGCACCTTCGTGGTCATGCTCCCTGGCGATGGGGTGGAACACCCTAATTTCGGCAACATCGTCCACGACCTGGTGCTGTTGCACAGCCTGGGCGTGCGGCTGGTGCTGGTGCATGGCTCGCGCCCCCAGATCGAAAGCCGGCTGGCCGATCGCGGCCTGACCCCGCACTACCACCGGGGTATGCGTATTACTGATGCGGCCACCCTGGACTGCGTAATCGATGCCGTCGGCGCCCTGCGCCTGGCCATTGAAGCGCGGCTGTCGATGGACATCGCCGCTTCGCCGATGCAGGGCTCGCGCCTGCGCGTGGCCTCCGGCAACCTGGTCACCGCGCGGCCGATCGGCGTGCTCGAAGGCGTGGACTACCACCACACTGGCGAAGTGCGCCGCGTCGACCGCAAGGGCATCAGCCGCCTGCTCGACGAGCGCTCTATCGTGCTGTTGTCGCCCTTGGGCTACTCGCCTACCGGTGAAATCTTCAACCTGGCCTGCGAAGACGTGGCTACCCGCGCGGCCATCGAACTGGGTGCCGACAAATTGTTGCTGTTCGGCGCCGAGCCGGGCCTGTTGGACGCTGACGGAAGGCTGGTGCGTGAACTGCGCCCGCAGCAGGTTGCTCCGCATCTGCAGCGTCTAGGCAGCGACTACCAGGGCGAACTGCTGGATGCTGCGGCCGAGGCTTGCAAAGGCGGTGTGGCGCGCAGCCATATCGTCAGCTATGCCGAGGACGGCGCGCTGCTCACCGAGCTGTTCACCCGGGGCGGTGGCGGTACGCTGGTGTCGCAGGAGCAGTTCGAAGTGGTGCGCGAGGCGACCATCGAGGACGTCGGTGGCCTGCTGGAGTTGATCAGCCCGCTGGAAGAGCAGGGCATCCTGGTGCGCCGTTCGCGCGAAGTGCTGGAGCGAGAGATCGAGCAGTTCAGCGTGGTCGAGCGCGAGGGCATGATCATCGCCTGTGCGGCGCTGTACCCGATTGCCGATTCCGAGGCCGGGGAGCTGGCTTGCCTGGCGGTGAACCCGGAGTACCGCCATGGCGGACGTGGCGATGAGCTGCTGGAACGCATCGAGAGCCGGGCACGGCAGATGGGTTTGAGTACTTTGTTCGTGCTGACTACGCGCACTGCGCACTGGTTTCGCGAGCGCGGCTTTGCGCCCAGTGGCGTGGAGCGGCTGCCGGCGGCGCGGGCTTCGCTGTACAACTACCAGCGCAATTCGAAGATTTTCGAGAAGCCCCTGTAAGCCTGGGCCGCCCTCTTCGCGGGCACGCCCGCTCCCACAGGTAAGCCACAGGCTTCAGCCCTCGAAATTACCCTGTGGGAGCGGGCGAGCCCGCGAAGAGGGCGACACCGGTCTCAAACAAAAACGCCGCCCTTGAGGGGCGGCGTTTTCGTTTACACGGTATGCAGGTACCAGTTGTACTCGAGGTCGGAGATCGAGTGCTCGAACTCTTCCAGCTCGCTTTCCTTGCACGCGACAAAGATGTCGATGTACTTCGGATCGATGTACTTGTTCAGGATTTCGCTGTCGTCCAGCTCGCGCAGGGCATCGCGCAGGTTGTTCGGCAGGCTCTGCTCCAGCTGCTCGTACGAGTTGCCTTCGATCGGCTCGCCCGGTTCGATCTTGTTGGTCAGGCCGTGGTGCACGCCCGCCAGCACCGCAGCCATCATCAGGTACGGGTTGGCGTCGGCACCGGCCACGCGGTGCTCGATGCGCACGGCGTCCGGCGAGCCGGTCGGTACGCGCAGGGCCACGGTGCGGTTGTCCAGGCCCCAGCTTGGCGCGTTCGGTACGTAGAACTGCGCGCCGAAGCGGCGGTACGAGTTGACGTTCGGGCAGAGGAACGCCATGGACGCGGGCAGGGTCTCGAGCACACCGCCGACAGCGTGACGTAGCGCGGCGTTCTGCTCGGGATCCTCGCTGGTGAAGATGTTGTTGCCATCTTTGTCCAGCACGGAAATGTGTACATGCAGGCCGTTACCAGCCTGGCCCGGGTAGGGCTTGGCCATGAAAGTGGTGTCCATTTCATGGTCGTAGGCGATGTTCTTGATCAACCGCTTGAGCAGTACTGCGTAATCGCAGGCCTTGAGCGGGTCGGGCACGTGGTGCAGGTTGACTTCGAACTGCGCCGGGGCGCTTTCCTTGACGATGGCGTCGGCCGGGATGCCTTGCTCCTTCGCGCCTTCGAGGATGTCCTGCAGGCAGTCGGCATACTCGTCGAGGTCGTCGATCAGGTACACCTGGGTCGACTGCGGGCGCTTGCCCGAGATTGGCGAGCGCGGCGGCTGCGGGCGGCCATTCACGTTCTCCTGGTCGATCAGGTAGAACTCCAGCTCGAATGCGGCGCAGATGGTCAGGCCCATATCGGTGAACTTGCTCACCACCTGGCGCAGCACTTCACGCGGGTCGGCGAAGAACGGCTCGCCTTCCAGCTCGTGCATGGTCATCAGCAGCTGGGCGGTAGGGCGTTTTTGCCACGGCTCATTACAGAGCGTGTCGGGGATTGGATAGCAGATGCGGTCAGCATCGCCGATGTCCAGGCCCAGCCCGGTGCTTTCGACGGTGGAACCGTTGATGTCCAGGGCAAAGAGGGAGGCCGGCAGATTGATGCCTTTCTCGTAAACCTTGTGGAGGCTGGTGCGCTCTATGCGCTTGCCACGCACCACACCATTCATATCTGCAATCAGAAGGTCAACGTAGAGAACCTCAGGATGTTCCTTAAGGAACGCGTTCGCTTCGTTAAGCTGAACGGCACGCGGGGGTACCGACATGATGCAACACCTTTGTTGTTAAAAATATCAATCAAGGGGGGCTTGCAGGACCAGTCAACCGAAAAGCCATACTGATGTCAAGCCAACCCCATGACGCCCTGAAATGGCACATCTACGGCAGATTTGCTGCATATCGGGGCAGGCCATTATCCGCTATTTCTGCCTGAAAGGGTGATCTCAAACGTGCCGTGTTTTATTTTTTACGGAAGTGTTGTGTAAAAAAATGAACAAGGCTAAGCTCGGTCACAACCCAGAACACAATAATACGAGGGTCACATGGTCCGCTTGCCGCGACCTGAAAGTACTGCCTGCGCAGTGCAATCGGGTACTTCCGTCGTTTTTGCAAGCTTCGTCAATGGCGTGGTCGCCCTGGCCGCAATAATTGACGTTTGGCGTTCCCGGACCCGTCCTCGTAGCGGCTTGCCGCCCTTCGCTTCGTCTTCCTGCCTTTTGAACTCATTACGGACACAGCTGATTTCAGTGTATCCACTGTGGCTCTGCGCGTGGGTTTTTGCTTTAGCAATCGACTCCATCCAGAATCAAGTCGCGGACCACCTTACCTCCTGAGGTATTTATGAGTAACAACCTCGACCAGCTCACCGATTGGTTGAAAGAGCACAAGATCACCGAAGTCGAATGCATGATCAGCGACCTGACCGGCATCACGCGCGGCAAGATTTCGCCAACCAACAAATTCATCGCTGAAAAAGGCATGCGGTTGCCCGAGAGCGTGCTGCTGCAGACCGTGACCGGCGACTACGTCGACGACGACATCTATTACGAACTGCTCGACCCTGCAGACATCGACATGATCTGCCGCCCTGACGAGAACGCCGTGTTCCTCGTGCCGTGGGCCATCGAGCCAACCGCACAGGTCATCCACGACACCTACGACAAGAAGGGAAACCCGGTCGAACTGTCGCCGCGCAACGTGCTGAAGAAAGTGCTCAAGCTATACGCTGACAAGGGCTGGCAGCCGATCGTCGCACCGGAGATGGAGTTCTACCTGACCAAGCGCAGCGAAGACCCGGACTTCCCGCTGCAGCCCCCGGTAGGCCGTTCCGGTCGCCCGGAAACCGGCCGTCAGTCGTTCTCGATCGAAGCTGCCAACGAATTCGACCCGCTGTTCGAAGACGTCTACGACTGGTGCGAGCTGCAGCAACTGGACCTCGACACGCTGATCCACGAAGACGGCACGGCGCAGATGGAAATCAACTTCCGTCACGGCGACGCTCTGCACCTGGCCGACCAGATCCTGGTGTTCAAGCGCACCATGCGCGAGGCGGCGCTCAAGCACAACGTGGCTGCCACTTTCATGGCCAAACCGATGACCGGCGAGCCGGGCAGTGCCATGCACCTGCACCAGAGTGTGGTCGACGTGGCCACCGGCAAGAACATCTTCAGCAATGAAGACGGCAGCATGAGCGAGCTGTTCCTCAACCACATTGGTGGCCTGCAGAAGTTCATCCCCGAGGCGCTGCCGCTGTTCGCGCCCAACGTCAACTCGTTCCGCCGCTTCCTGCCCGACACTTCGGCGCCGGTAAACGTGGAGTGGGGCGAAGAAAACCGCACCGTCGGCCTGCGTGTACCGGATGCCGGCCCGCAAAGCCGGCGCGTCGAAAACCGCCTGCCGGGCGCCGACGCCAACCCATACCTGGCCATCGCCGCCAGCCTGCTGTGTGGCTACATCGGCATGGTCGAAGGCATCGAGGCCAGCGCGCCAGTGCAGGGCCGTGGTTACGAACGCCGCAACCTGCGCCTGCCCCTGACCATCGAAGATGCCTTGGAACGCATGGAAAACAGCCGTGCGCTGGTGCAGTACCTGGGCAAGAAATTCATTACCGGGTATGTCGCGACCAAGCGCGCCGAGCACGAAAACTTCAAACGTGTCATCAGTTCGTGGGAGCGTGAGTTCCTGCTGTTCGCTGTCTGATCAACCCTGGTGCCGCAGGAGCGCGGCGGTCCAATAACGGAGAAGCACATGAGCGTCAACAACCCGCAAACCCGTGAATGGCAAACCCTGAGCGGGGAGCATCACCTCGCACCTTTCAGTGACTACAAGCAACTGAAGGAGAAGGGGCCGCGCATTATCACCAAGGCCCAGGGTGTGCATTTGTGGGATAGCGAGGGGCACAAGATTCTCGACGGCATGGCCGGTCTGTGGTGTGTGGCGGTCGGCTACGGCCGTGAAGAGCTGGTGCAGGCGGCGGAAAAACAGATGCGCGAGCTGCCGTACTACAACCTGTTCTTCCAGACCGCTCACCCGCCTGCGCTCGAGCTGGCCAAGGCGATCACCGACGTGGCGCCGAAAGGTATGACCCATGTGTTCTTCACCGGCTCCGGCTCCGAAGGCAACGACACAGTGCTGCGCATGGTGCGCCACTACTGGGCGCTGAAGGGCAAACCGCACAAGCAGACCATCATCGGCCGCATCAACGGTTACCACGGCTCCACCTTCGCCGGTGCTTGCCTGGGCGGCATGAGCGGCATGCACGAGCAGGGTGGCCTGCCGATTCCGGGCATCGTACACATCCCTCAGCCGTACTGGTTCGGCGAGGGTGGCGACATGACCCCTGACGAATTCGGTATCTGGGCCGCCGAGCAGTTGGAGAAGAAGATCCTCGAAGTCGGCGAAGACAACGTCGCTGCCTTCATCGCCGAGCCGATCCAGGGCGCAGGTGGCGTGATCATCCCGCCGCAAACCTACTGGCCGAAGGTGAAGGAGATCCTCGCCAGGTACGACATTCTGTTCGTCGCCGACGAGGTGATCTGCGGCTTCGGCCGTACCGGCGAGTGGTTTGGCTCTGATTACTACGACCTCAAGCCCGACCTGATGACCATCGCGAAAGGCCTGACCTCCGGTTACATCCCCATGGGCGGTGTGATTGTGCGTGACACCGTGGCCAAGGTGATCAGCGAAGGCGGCGACTTCAACCACGGTTTCACCTACTCCGGTCACCCGGTGGCGGCCGCGGTGGGCCTGGAAAACCTGCGCATCCTGCGTGACGAGAAAATTGTCGAGAAGGCGCGCATGGAAGCGGCACCGTATTTGCAAAAGCGTTTGCGTGAGCTGCAGGACCATCCACTGGTGGGTGAAGTGCGCGGCCTGGGCATGCTGGGTGCGATCGAGCTGGTCAAGGACAAGGCCACCCGCAGCCGTTACGAGGGCAAGGGCGTGGGCATGATCTGCCGCACCTTCTGCTTTGAGAACGGGCTCATCATGCGTGCGGTGGGTGACACCATGATCATCGCGCCGCCGCTGGTAATCAGCCATGCGGAGATCGACGAACTGGTGGAAAAGGCGCGCAAGTGCCTGGACCTGACCCTTGAGGCGATTCGATAAGCGTTTGCTAGGCTAGCGTTGTGACATTAAGTCGTTACATGGCCCTGCTTTCCTTGATACAGGGCCTTGTAACTTGCCAGACTAGCGACTGTTTCAGTCGCCGCGCGCTCTGCACCGTGGGTTCTGGCTGCTGGACAGTTGCTAAATAAAAATTCTGGAGCATTACGCATGAATAAAATGGGCAAGACGTTGCTGGCCGCCGCCCTGATGGGTGCCATGGCCTCCGCTGTTCAGGCTGAAGACAAAGTGTTGAACGTCTATAACTGGTCGGACTACATCGCTCCGGACACCATCGCCAAGTTCGAGAAGCAGACGGGGATCAAGGTCAAGTACGACGTCTTCGACAGCAACGAAACCCTGGAAGCCAAGCTGCTGGCAGGCAAGTCGGGTTATGACATCGTCGTGCCTTCGAACAATTTCCTGGCCAAGCAGATCAAGGCGGGTGTGTACGAGGAGCTGGACCGGTCCAAGCTGCCGAACTGGAAGAACCTCGACCCCGACCTGCTCAAGGCTGTTGGCGATGCCAGCGACAAGGACAACAAGCATGCCTTCCCTTACATGTGGGGCTCGATCGGCATCGGCTACAACCCGGAAAAGGTCAAGGCTGTGCTGGGCGTGGACAAGATCGATTCGTGGGACGTGGTGTTCAAGCCTGAGAACATCGCCAAGCTCAAGAGCTGCGGCGTGAGCTTCCTCGACGCCCCGACTGAAATGCTCCCGGCTGCGCTGCACTACCTCGGCAAGCCGACCGACAGCACCAAGAAAGAAGACCTGAAGGCCGCCGAGGACCTGTTCCTCAAGATCCGTCCTTCGATCACCTATTTCCACTCGTCCAAGTACATCGGCGACATGGCCAACGGCAACATCTGTGTAGCCGTCGGTTACTCGGGTGACCTGGAGCAATCCAAGGCCCGTGCCCATGAAGCGGGCGACAAGGTCAAAGTGGACTACGTCATTCCGAAGGAAGGTGCCGGTACTTTCTACGACATGGTCGCCATCCCGAAAGATGCCGAGCATAAAGACGCGGCCTACGAGTTCATGAACTTCCTGATGCAGCCGGAAATCATGGCTGAAATCACCAACGCTGTGCGCTTCCCGAACGGTAACGCTGCTGCCACCCCGTTCGTGGACAAAGACATCAGCAGCGACCCAAGCATCTATCCGCCTGCTGAAGTGAAGAAGCATCTGTACGCGATCGCTGCGCCTGACGCTTCTGTGCAGCGAGTGATCACCCGCAGCTGGACGAAGATCAAGTCGGGCAAGTAAGCCTGATGCGACACCTCTGGGCCGGGTTTGCCGGCCCAGAGCCATTGAAAGGTAATTGATGATTGCGGCATCGAAGCTGCGAAGTTAAGTTGCGCGCCGGTTTTGCGTGTGCGGCAGCATTGTCGCTACCCAGGCACTGATTGTGAGGACCCCCACTTGTCTATTTCTGTATTCCGCAAGGCCTTGATGGCCAGCGCGGGCCTGACGCTGGCATGCAGCGTCCAAGCGGCGCCGACGGTGCACTTCTATAACTGGTCCGACTACATCGGCCCGACTACACTCGCGGACTTCGAGAAAGCGACGGGCATCAAGCCTGTGCAAGACGTGTTCGACTCCAACGAAACCCTGGAAGGCAAGCTGCTGGCCGGTAACACCGGCTATGACGTGGTGGTGCCGTCCAACCATTTCCTGGGCAAGCAGATCAAGGCGGGCGCCTTCCAGAAGCTCGACAAGAACCTGCTGCCCAACTATGCCAACCTCGACCCGGCGTTGATGAAGCGCCTGGAAAAGAATGACCCGGGCAACCAGTACGCGGTGCCTTACCTGTGGGGTACCAACGGCATCGGTTACAACGTCGACAAGGTCAAGGCTGCGCTGGGCGTGGATACCATCGATTCCTGGGCCGTGCTGTTCGAGCCCGAAAACATGAAGAAGCTCTCCAAGTGCGGTGTGGCCTTCCTCGACTCGGCAGACGAAATGCTGCCAGCGGTGCTCAACTACATGGGCCTCAACCCCAACAGCACCGACCCCAAGGATTACGCCAAGGCCGAGCAGAAGCTGCTGGCGGTGCGCCCGTACGTGACCTACTTCCACTCGTCCAAGTACATCACCGACCTGGCCAACGGCGACATCTGCGTCGCGGCAGGTTTTTCGGGTGATGTGTTCCAGGCCAAGGCCCGTGCTGAAGAAGCGAAGAAGGGCGTGAACCTGGCCTACGCCATTCCCAAGGAAGGCGGCAACCTCTGGTTCGACGTGCTGGCGATCCCCAAGGACGCCAAGAACGTCAAAGAGGCGCATGCCTTCATCAACTATTTGCTGAAACCTGAGGTTATCGCCCAGGTCAGTGATTACGTCGGTTACGCCAACCCGAACCCCAAGGCTGGCGCCCTGATGGACCAGGCCGTAAGGACTGACGCCGCGGTTTACCCACCGCAGGAAGTGCTGGACAAGATGTTCGTGAACTCAGAGTTGCCCCCCAAGGTGCAACGGCTGATGACCCGCAGCTGGACCAAGGTCAAGTCGGGCAAGTAAAAATCCAGACCCGCGACGGCACCGTAGAACAGGCCACGCGGGCACAAAAATCTTGTTGGGAGTTTCACTCATGGCAGTTGCCTCCGGTGCCTATAAAAAAGCCCTCGAGGGTGGCCAGCAACCCAAGCAGGTGCTGGTCAAGATCGACCGGGTCACGAAAAAGTTCGACGAAACGGTAGCCGTGGACGATGTGTCCCTGGAAATCCGCAAGGGCGAGATCTTCGCCCTGCTGGGCGGCTCCGGCTCCGGCAAGTCCACCTTGCTGCGCATGCTGGCCGGCTTCGAGCGCCCGTCCGAAGGGCGGATCTTCCTCGATGGCGTCGACATCACCGACATGCCGCCGTACGAGCGGCCGATCAACATGATGTTCCAGTCCTACGCGCTGTTCCCGCACATGACCGTGGCGCAGAACATCGCCTTCGGCCTGCAGCAGGACAAGATGCCCAAGGCCGAGATCGATGCCCGCGTGGCCGAGATGCTCAAGCTGGTGCACATGACCCAGTACGCCAAGCGCAAGCCGCACCAGTTGTCGGGCGGCCAGCGTCAGCGTGTGGCGTTGGCCCGCTCGCTGGCCAAGCGCCCCAAACTGCTGCTGCTCGACGAGCCGATGGGTGCACTGGACAAGAAACTGCGTTCGCAGATGCAGCTGGAGCTGGTCGAGATCATCGAGCGCGTGGGTGTAACCTGCGTGATGGTGACCCACGACCAGGAAGAGGCCATGACCATGGCCCAGCGCATCGCGATCATGCACCTGGGCTGGATCGCCCAGATCGGCTCGCCAGTGGACATCTACGAGACACCTACCAGCCGCCTGGTGTGCGAGTTCATCGGTAACGTCAACCTGTTCGAAGGTGACGTGGTCGACGACGCCGAAGGCTACGCGATCATTGCCAGCCCGGAGCTGGAGCGCAAGATCTACGTGGGCCACGGCATCACCACCTCGGTGGAAGACAAGCACATCACCTACGCCCTGCGCCCGGAAAAGATGCTGGTCACCACCCAGCAGCCAACCTGCGAGCACAACTGGTCGCGCGGCAAGATCCACGACATTGCCTACCTGGGCGGCCACTCGGTGTTCTATGTGGAGCTGCCGAGCGGCAAGATCGTGCAGTCGTTCGTTGCCAACGCCGAGCGCCAAGGTACCCGTCCTACCTGGGGCGATGAAGTGTACGTATGGTGGGAAGACGACAGCGGCGTGGTACTGCGGTCATGAAACTGCGCAAGCTCAAGCGAGCCTTCCAGCGTCTGGTCCCGGAGGGGCGGCACTTGGTGATCGGCGTGCCGTTCATCTGGCTGTTCCTGTTCTTCATGCTGCCGTTCTTCATCGTCCTGAAGATCAGTTTTGCCGAAGCTGATGTGGCAATCCCGCCGTATACCGAGATCTACACCTACGTCGAAGACAAGATCCAGCTGGTCCTCAACCTGGCCAACTACGGGCTGTTGACCGAGGATGAGCTGTACCTCTCGGCCTACCTGGGTTCGTTGAAGATGGCGTTCTTCAGCACCCTGCTGTGCCTGCTGATCGGCTTCCCGATGGCCTACGCCATTGCCAACGCCAAGAAGGAGACCCAGACGGTCCTGCTGTTGCTGATCATGATGCCAACCTGGACCGCGATCCTGATCCGCGTCTATGCCTGGATGGGTATCCTCAGCAACAACGGCCTGCTCAACGGTTTCCTCCTGTGGACCGGCTTGATCGACCAGCCGTTGCAGATCCTCAACACCAACCTGGCGGTGTACATCGGCGTGGTCTATTCGTACCTGCCGTTCATGATCCTGCCGCTGTTCGCCAACCTGGTGAAGCATGATCCGAGCCTGCTCGAAGCTGCCTCCGACCTGGGTTCGAGCACCTTCAACAGCTTCTGGAAGATCACGGTACCGTTGTCGAAAAACGGCATCATCGCCGGCTGCATGCTGGTGTTCATCCCGGTGGTGGGCGAGTTCGTGATCCCGGAACTGCTCGGCGGCCCGGAAACCCTGATGATCGGTAAAGTGCTGTGGCAGGAGTTCTTCAACAACCGTGACTGGCCGGTGGCATCCGCCCTGGCGGTGGTGATGCTGGCGATCCTGATCGTGCCGATCCTGCTGTTCAACCGTAGCCAGGCCAAAGAGATGGAGGGCCGCGCATGAAACGCTTCAGTTTCTCCAAGCTGATGCTGGTGCTCGGCTTGCTGTTCATCTACCTGCCGATGCTGATCCTGGTGATCTACTCGTTCAACGCCTCCAAGCTGGTGACGGTGTGGGGCGGCTGGTCGATCAAATGGTACGTCGGCCTGCTCGACAACACCCAGCTGATGGGTTCGGTGATGCGCTCGCTGGAAATCGCCTGCTACACGGCGGTGGCGGCAGTGGCGCTGGGTACCCTGGCGGCCTTCGTGCTGACCCGCGTCACCCGCTTCAAGGGCCGCACGCTGTTCGGTGGCCTGGTCACTGCGCCGCTGGTAATGCCCGAAGTGATTACCGGTCTGTCGCTGTTGCTGCTGTTCGTGGCCATGGCGCAGATGATCGGCTGGCCGCAGGAGCGGGGTATCGTCACCATCTGGATCGCCCATACAACGTTCTGTGCGGCGTATGTGGCGGTGGTGGTGTCGGCTCGCCTGCGTGAGCTGGACCTGTCGATCGAGGAAGCGGCGATGGACCTGGGTGCCAAGCCGTGGAAGGTGTTCTTCCTGATCACCATCCCGATGATCGCGCCATCGCTGGCGGCGGGCGGCATGATGTCGTTCGCCCTGTCGCTGGACGACCTGGTACTGGCCAGCTTCGTCTCCGGGCCTGGCTCGACCACCTTGCCGATGGAAGTGTTCTCGGCGGTGCGTCTGGGTGTGAAACCGGAGATCAACGCCGTGGCCAGCCTCATCTTGCTGTCGGTATCGCTGGTGACCTTCTTCGTCTGGTACTTCAGCCGCCAGGCCGAAGAGCGTCGTCGCAAGGCGATTCAACAGGCGATCGAAGAGGGTGCTGCGGCCAACGCTTCGCAGCCGCAGGTCAAGCGCCCGAGCCAGCTCACGGCTTCAGCCTGATATAGAGCCTGTTCGCGGCGAGCCAGTGCCGCGAACAGGCTCGAACAAGCTCCGAAATTGCCTGGCTGATATTCACCAGATTTTCTTAGCTCAGTCGGCATATCATGATTGTTGGCGTAGATTGTCCATGCTGATCTGGGTGGCAAATGCGCTTGTCCTGCCGTTGTTGTTAACAGGCACGCTGGACGTACCTGCATTAGAGTTAAGGGCTTGTGCGGCCGCTGCGTGATTAGCTGAGTTTCCTGTAGCTTTACTGAAAGTTGGTGGTGGGGTCTCTGGGCGATTTAAAGCTTCACTGTAAGAAGGTGGTGGGGGCTCTGTAGGGGCACTAGGCCTTGCGCGATTTATAGCTTGACTGTAAGAAGGTGGTAAATCTTCAGGGAGAGGGGCCGACCGAGCAGCGTTAATGGTGCGCATTTTTAGCATGGCAAGTTGCCCGGCACCTATAATCAGTAGGGTTACTAAGGAAAGAAATCCTCCAGCCATTTCTAGTTTTTTGGACTTTGTAATCATTCCAGCGATCGCCAGCCCGCTTCCCACAAGCCCGGTGGCGAGTGCAGTATAATGAAGCCCCGCCCCAATGATACCGAAACTTAAGTGCCCTGTGGGATCAACGCGATTTACCGGGTCACCCGCACAATACATATAAGCGTTCAATCCACCTTTCCCGAATGGGCTAATATTATCTGGGCTGCAGAACCTCTCGAGCGTGGGATTATACATACGATACCCATTACCGAGCGCATAGCAGCCTGTTGCTGAGTCCAGCGGCTCGCCGTTGAATGCCAAGAGGGTATTCGATTCGCTACGGGCGTTGCAGTGGCCATAAGGGCTGTAGGGATACGCCTTCAGCGCGGCATGCCCTAACTCGGTCATGACGGTGTCAGTATTGCTAACGCCCATGAGTAAGTGACCTTCGTCAGCAACTGAGGCGCGTTGCGCTAAAAGACCACCCGCATGCCGGAAGACCGAATGTGTCAGAGCGTCTTTGACTTCGGTAGCAATACGGCCGTTCTGATAAAAGCGCAGTGTTTTTTTTGCAGCGGCCACGGGGCCTCCTGGGATTCGACATTGAGCAGAGCGCTATCTGGTTATTGCTCGTACAGGTGAAAACATCAGCTTGAACACAGTGTGCAGTGGCGGGGAGTGCCCGGCTACTGGCAGAAATGTCAGGTCATCAAGCGAGCTGAGCCTGCCGCGTATCGCATGCCTTGGGATTGTTTTATCCGCCAGGCGGCTGCTTCGACCTGCGCCGCCCGCTTTCGCGGGTACCCTCAGTGGGTTCTTTGATTATTCAACTTGGCCGGAGGTCCTTACGGTGTCGCGCATAGATGAGGTTGAATGAGTGGCTTGCACCACTTCTTGGTACGTCGGTGGAGGTTCCTCAATTACTGGGTAAGTTGATGGATGTGCCTGCCTTACCTGTTCGTAAGTCGGTAGAGGTAAAATTGTAGTAGGTTGACGAGACGCTGGCGCATTAGCCGGTTGACGTGCGGGCATACTGTCAGCGAAAGCTGGTGGGGGGGCGAAAGCCGGAACTCGCTGATTGTTTGTCGCGATAGGCCTAGAATTAAGGTTGCGGCGAGGGGGCTGCGTTGGCCTGGTATAGTAAAGGGTGCGCATTCTTGGGTACATATATCGCCCAGTACCCATCATCGTTAGGCCTAGTCCCATAAGTGCTCCTCCAACCAATGTGAGTGTTACGTCTCTTTTCACTCCCCCAGCGACCGACAACCCGGCTCCGATAGTCGAAGCGGCGAGGCCGGTTAATACAAGCCCCGACCAAATGACACCGGAACTTAAGTGTCCTGTGGGATCAACGCGATTTACCGGGTCACCCGCACAATACATATAAGCGCTCAACCCACCTTTCCCGAACGGACTAAGATTATCAGGGCTGCAAAACCTTTTGAGTGTGGGACTGTACAGACGATACCCATTGCCGAGGGCATAACAGCCGGTTGCCAAATCCAGCGGCTCGCCGTTGAATGCCAAAGGAATATTCGACTCGTTGCGGGCGGGGCGGTGGCCATAAGGGCTGTACGAATACTCTTTTTTTGCAGCAGCCTCTAACTGGGTCATGAGGGTGTCTGTATTGCTGACGCCCATGAGCACGTAACCTTCGTCAGCAGATGATGCGCGTTGCGCTAAAAGACCACCCGCATGCCGGAAGACCGAATGTGTCAGAGCGTCTTTGACTTCGGTAGCAATACGACTGTTCTGATAAAAGCGCAGTGTTTTTTTTGCAGCGGCCACGGGGCCTCCTGGGATTCGACATTGAGCCGAGCGCTGTCTGGTTATTGCTCGCACAGGTGAAAACATCAGTTTGAACACAGTGTGCAGTGGCGGGGAGTGCCCGGCTACTGGTAGAAATGTCAGGTCATCAGTAAGCCATTTTGCTGAATCCGAGCCCTCATGCAGGCCTCGGATTTTTCCTTTCCGAGTCGGCTGCTTCGGCTAGGCTCGGCCCTTTCGCCATGAAACCGCCGGGGCCGGCAACAAAAATGCCAGCATGGCCCCCGCCAGTGATGTTTATCGAACCCTGAACTACGCTCACAGTCGCATCCCACAAATCATTTGTGCGCAAGCAAGGAGCCAGCATGGCGTTGATGCGTCCGCTGTCGGTCATCTGTCTGGGGTTGTTGTACATGCTCACCGGCTGTAGCAAGGAAGAGGCCCCCAAGACGCTGCCTCGGGTGGGGGTGCAGCAGGTACAACCCACCGATTTCGCTGCCAGGGTCACCCTGACCGGCGACGTACAGGCAAGGGTGCAGACCGATTTGTCATTCCGCGTCGGCGGCAAGATCATTTCGCGTAGCGTCGACGTAGGCGATCACGTCAAGGCCAACCAGGTGCTGGCCCGGCTTGACCCGAAAGACCTGCAGAACAATGTCGACTCGGCCAAGGCCGAAGTATTCGCCGCGCAGGCGCGCGTTACCCAGACCAGTGCGGCCTTCGTGCGCCAGCAAAAACTGCTGCCCAAGGGCTACACCAGCCAGAGCGAGTACGATGCTGCCGAGGCCGCGCTGCGCAGCAATCAGAGCGCACTCAAGGCCGCCCAGGCGCAACTGGCCAATGCCAACGAGCAACTCAGCTACACCGCACTGGTCTCCGAGGCCGCCGGGGTCATCACCGAGCGTCAGGCCGAGGTTGGCCAAGTGGTGCAGGCGACCATGCCGATCTTCAGCCTGGCCGTCGATGGCGACCGCGATGCGGTGTTCAACGTCTACGAGTCGCTGCTGGTGGCGCCGCCCAGCGATGCCGGGGTAGTCGTGAGCCTGCTGGACGATCCCAAGGTCCAGGCCCGTGGCTTCGTGCGCGAAATAACCCCCACCGTGTCGGCGCAAAGCGGCACCGTGCAGGTCAAGGTGGGGCTCAAGGACGTGCCGCCCGGGATGCAATTGGGGGCACCGGTTACTGCCACCACCAATGCCCAGGGCCGGCCCAGCATCGAGCTGCCGTGGTCGGCGCTGACCAAGGCCTTGCATGAGCCTGCCGTGTGGGTGGTGGGCGAGGGCGACAAGGTGGAACTGCGCAAAGTCAAAATCCGCCGTTACCTCACCGGCAAGATCGTGGTCGCCAGCGGCCTGAAAGGCGGCGAGACCGTAGTGGTCAATGGCGGCCAGTTGCTGCACCCCGGCATGCAGGTACAGAAGGTCGACGCCAAGGGCCCAGGGGGTGAGCTATGAAGCGTCTGCTGCTGATGCTGTCGGCCGGGGTGCTGCTGGTCGGTTGCAGTAGCGAAGAAGAGGCACCAGAGGCGATCCGGCCAGTGCTGTCGGTCAAGGTCGAACCCCAGGTGCAGTCGCAGCTGGGCCGCTTCGCCGGCAGTATTCAGGCGCGCTTCGAAAGCACCTTGGGCTTCCGGGTTTCCGGGCGCATTGCCCGGCGCTGGCTGGACGTGGGCGCCCAGGTGAAACCGGGTGACACCTTGGCCACCCTGGACCCCACCGACCAGCAGAACCAGCTGCGCGCCGCCGAAGGCGATCTGGCCAAGGTGCAGGCACAGTGGATCAACGCCCAGGCCGATGCCCGTCGCCAGCAGCAGTTGTATGACCGTGGGGTAGGCGCCCAGGCACAGCTGGATATTGCCCAGACCAACCTGAAAACCACCAGCGCGGCGTTGGAGCAGGCGCGCTCCGCCGTCAGCCAGGCCCGCGACCAGCTCGACTACAGCACCCTGCGTACCGACCACGCTGCCGTGATTACCGCGTGGCAGGCCGAAGCCGGGCAAACCGTTACCGCCGGGCAAGCCGTGGTGACCCTGGCCCGGCCGGACGTGAAGGAAGCGGTAATCGACCTGCCGATCGATCTGGCCGAGCAGTTGAGCAAAGGCCTGACCTTCACCGTTGCTTCGCAACTGGACCCGACCATCAACACCACGGCCAGCCTGCGCGAACTGGAGCCCCAGGCCGATGCCACCACCCGGACCCGCCGTGCTCGCCTGACCCTGGCCAGCACACCGGCGGCCTTTCACCTTGGCACCGCCATCAGTGTGACCCTTAGCTCGGAAGTGTCCCCGCGCAGCGAACTGCCCTTGAGTGCCTTGCTCGAGCGCGACGGCAAGACCCAGGTGTGGGTGATCGATACGCAGCACAAGACCGTGGCCACCCGTGACGTGGCGCTGATCGACCGCACCGATGACAGCATCGTACTGAGCGCCGGCGTGCAGCCCGGTGAGCGCGTGGTCACTGCCGGCGTCAACAGCCTCAAGCCTGGCCAGAAGGTCACCTTCGACGAGGATGCGCAATGAAAGGAAGCTTCAACCTGTCCGACTGGGCGCTCAAGCATCAATCGTTCGTCTGGTACCTGATGTTCGTTGGCCTGTTGATGGGGATTTTTTCCTACTTCAACCTGGGCCGTGAGGAAGACCCGTCGTTCACCATCAAAACCATGGTCATCCAGACCCGCTGGCCCGGTGCGACCCAGGACGAAACCCTCTACCAGGTCACCGACCGTATCGAGAAGAAGCTCGAGGAACTCGATTCACTCGACTACACCAAAAGCTACACCCGCCCCGGCGAGTCCACGGTCTACGTGTACCTTCGCGACACCACCAAGGCCAAGGACATCCCGGAAATCTGGTACCAGGTGCGCAAGAAGATCCAGGACATTCGTGGCGAATTTCCCGCCGGTATCCAGGGGCCGGGCTTCAACGACGAATTCGGTGATGTATTCGGTTCGATCTATGCCTTTACCGCTGACGGCCTGACCCTGCGCCAACTGCGGGACTACGTGGAACAGGCAAGGGCCGAGGTCCGCGATGTACCCAACATCGGCAAGATCGAGCTGGTCGGCACCCAGGACGAAGTGCTGTACCTGAACTTCTCCACCCGCAAGCTGGCTGCCCTGGGCATTGACCAGCGCCAGGTAATGCAGGCACTTCAAGCGCAGAATGCGGTGACGCCGGCCGGCATGATCGAGGCCGGCCCGGAGCGCATCTCGGTGCGCACGTCCGGGCAGTTTGCCTCGGAAAAAGACCTGCAATCCGTCAACTTGAGGATCAACGACCGCTTCTTCCGCCTGGCTGATATCGCCGACATCGAGCGCGGCTATGTCGACCCACCCTCGCCAATGTTCCGTTACAACGGCCAGACAGCCCTTGGCCTGGCCATCGGCATGAAGGCCGGCGGCAACATCCAGGTGTTCGGTGCGGCGTTGAAAAAGCGCATGGACCAGGTGGTCCAGGACCTGCCGGTGGGTGTCGGTGTACACACCGTTTCTGACCAGGCCGTGGTGGTCAAGCAGGCGGTCGGCGGTTTCACCAGCGCGCTGTTCGAGGCGGTGGTGATCGTGCTGGCCGTGAGCTTTGTCAGTCTTGGCGTGCGCGCCGGGCTGGTGGTGGCCTGCTCGATCCCGCTGGTACTGGCCATGGTGTTCGTGTTCATGGAGTACAGCGGCATCACCATGCAGCGTATTTCGCTGGGGGCGCTGATCATTGCGCTTGGCCTGCTGGTGGACGATGCGATGATTACCGTGGAGGTGATGGTCACGCGGCTGGAAATGGGTGAAAGCAAGGAGCAGGCGGCGACGTTCGCCTACACCTCCACAGCCTTCCCCATGCTTACCGGCACCTTGGTGACCGTGGCCGGGTTCGTGCCTATCGGCCTCAACGCCAGCTCTGCGGGTGAATACACCTTCACCCTGTTCGCGGTGATTGCCGTGGCCCTGATCGTGTCGTGGGTGGTGGCTGTGTTCTTCGCGCCGGTGCTTGGTGTGCATATTCTCAAAGGCGACAAGCTCAAGGCTCACGAGGCTGAGCCTGGCCGGGTCGGGCGGGCATTTGAAGGCGGGTTGCTATGGTGCATGCGCAACCGCTGGTTGACCATCATCGGCACCGTGGTGCTGTTTGCCCTGGCGATCTTCTGCATGCGTTTTGTGCAGAACCAGTTTTTCCCGTCCTCGGACCGCCCGGAAATTCTCGTCGACCTCAACCTGCCGCAGAACGCCTCGATCGAGGAGACGCGCAAGGTGGTCGACCGCTTCGAGGCACGGATCAAGGACGACCCGGACCTGGTGCACTGGAGTACCTACATCGGCCAGGGCGCGATCCGCTTCTACCTGCCCCTCGATCAGCAGTTGCAGAACCCTTACTACGCGCAGCTGGTGATTGTCAGCAAGGGCTTCGAAGAGCGTGAGGCCATGATGGACCGCCTGCAGAAGATCCTGCACGAAGAGTTCGTCGGCGTCGGCACCAACGTGCAATCGCTGGAGATGGGCCCGCCGGTAGGCCGGCCGATCCAGTACCGGGTCAGCGGTGCCGACATCGACCAGGTGCGCAAACACGCCATCGAGCTGGCCACCTTGCTCGACCAGAACGAGCACATCGGCGAGATGATCTACGACTGGAACGAGCCGGGTAAGGTGCTGCGCGTGGAAATTGCCCAGGACAAGGCACGCCAGCTGGGGCTGTCGTCCGAAGATGTTGCCAATGTGATGAACAGCATCGTCAGTGGCGTGCAGATCACCCAGGTCAACGACAACATCTACCTGGTCGATGTGGTCGCGCGCGCCGAAGACAGCGAGCGTGGCTCGCCTGATACCCTGCAGAACCTGCAAATTCTCACCCCTAACGGCACGTCGATCCCGCTGCTGTCGTTCGCCACCGTGCGCTACGAACTGGAACAGCCGCTGGTGTGGCGCCGCGACCGTAAGCCGACCATCACCATCAAGGCCTCGGTCAATGGCGAGATCCAGCCCACTGACCTGGTCGCCCAACTGAAGCCAAAAATTGACGAGTTCGGCAGCAAGCTGCCGGTCGGTTACGAAGTGGCCACGGGTGGTACGGTTGAAGAAAGCAGCAAGGCCCAGGGGCCGATCGCCAAGGTCATCCCACTGATGCTGTTCCTTATGGCGACCTTCCTGATGATCCAGTTGCACAGCGTGCAGAAGCTGTTCCTGGTGGTCAGCGTGGCGCCGCTGGGGCTGATTGGCGTGGTATTGGCGCTGGTGCCTACAGGTACGCCGATGGGCTTTGTGGCGATCCTCGGCATCCTTGCGCTGGCGGGCATCATCATTCGTAACTCGGTGATTCTGGTGACCCAGATAGACGAGTTCGAAGCCCAGGGCTTGTCGCCGTGGGATGCGGTGGTGGAGGCTACCAACCATCGGCGCCGGCCGATCCTGCTGACCGCGGCGGCGGCGAGCCTGGGCATGATCCCGATTGCACGCGAGGTGTTCTGGGGCCCCATGGCCTACGCCATGATTGGCGGGATCATCGTGGCGACCTTGCTGACGCTGCTGTTCCTGCCGGCGCTGTACGTGGCCTGGTACAAGATCCGCGAGCCGCAGAAACACGCCTGAAGGCCCATATGGCCCCTTGTAGGAGCGGGTTTACCCGCGAATGCGATGGTTCATCGACCACCGTATTCGCGGGTAAACCCGCTCCTACAAGGGGCGTGTGCTTTTAAAAGGTTATATAAAAATTCTTAAACAGTATTTTTAAGAATAATCCCGCCTCACTACTATTGCCCTCAAGCCAGGCGCAAACCCCTTCAAACCTCTGCCCGGCGCCCTCACTCCAAGGAGAACGAGCATGAGTGCATCTCTGCGTAGCATCGACGGTCAGGACGAAGCCACCATCTTGCGTGAAATCCAGAGCGCCCTGCGCGACCTGCGTTTCGGTGCGGTGGAGATCACCGTGCACAACGCTCAGGTCGTACAGATCGAGCGCAAGGAGAAGTTCCGCCTGCAACAGCCCGGCAACAAGCCCGGCTGATCGGCGCCACAACATCCAAAACTAGAAAAATGCCAATCGGGAGCTTCACCATGTCCATCCGCCGTTATGCGCTCGCCGCCCTGGCCAGTGCTGTTTTTGCCGGTTCCGCCATCGCCAAGGACTACGAACTGCTTAACGTGTCCTATGACCCGACCCGTGAGCTGTACCAGCAGTACAACGCCGAGTTCATCAAACACTGGCAACAGGCCCACCCGGGTGACAAGGTGAAAATCCAGCAATCCCATGGGGGTTCGGGCAAGCAGGCCCGTGCGGTGATCGACGGCCTGCGCGCCGACGTGGTGACCCTGGCCCTGGCCGGTGACATCGACGAAGTGGCCAAGCTTGGCAAGACCCTGCCCGAGAACTGGCAGACCCGCCTGCCTGACGCCAGCACCCCGTACACCTCGACCATCGTGTTCCTGGTGCGCAAGGGCAACCCGAAAGGCATCAAGGACTGGGGCGACCTGATCAAGAAGGACGTGTCGGTCATCACCCCGAACCCGAAAACCTCCGGCGGTGCGCGCTGGAACTTCCTCGCCGCGTGGGCGTACGGCCTGAAGGCCGGCGGTAGCGAAGAGAAGGCCAAGGCCTATGTGCAGGAGCTGTTCAAGCATGTACCGGTGCTGGATACCGGCGCCCGTGGCTCGACCATCACCTTCGTCAACAATGGCCAGGGCGACGTGTTGCTGGCCTGGGAAAACGAGGCCTTCCTGGCCCTGAAGGAAGACGGGGGTGCCGACAAGTTCGACATCGTCGTGCCGTCGCTGTCGATCCTGGCCGAGCCGCCAGTGGCCGTGGTCGACAAGAACGCCGAGAAGAAGGGCAATACCGAGATTGCCACCGAATACCTCAAGCACCTGTACAGCCCGGCCGGGCAGAAGATTGCCGCCGAGAACTTCTACCGCCCGCGTGACGAGAAAGTCGCTGCGGAGTTCGGCAAGCAGTTCCCGAAACTGGACCTGGTGACCATCGACAAGGACTTTGGTGGGTGGAAGACTGCACAACCGAAATTCTTCAATGATGGCGGTGTGTTCGACCAGATCTATCAGGCACAGTAAGGGCCAAAGGAACGCGGGGCCGCGTTGCGGGCCATTCGCGGCACAAGGCCGCTCCCACAAGGAACCATGATCCCCTGTGGGAGCGGCCTTGTGTCGCGAATGGGCTGCCAAGCAGCCCCAGGATTCAAAAGCTTGCACCGGCCCGGGATTGTTTCCGGGCTTAGTGCGTTCAACCAGGGATATTTATGTCGCGTCGTATCTCCCCCGTCATACCCGGCTTCGGGCTGACGCTGGGCTACACCTTGGTGTACCTCAGCCTGATCGTGCTGATACCGCTGGCGGCCATGTTCATCCATGCCTCGCAGCTGACCTTCGAGCAGTTCTGGACCATCATCAGTGCGCCGCGAGTGATCGCTGCGCTCAAGCTGAGCTTCGGCACCGCCCTGTTCGCCGCCATCATCAACGGTGTGATCGGTACCCTGCTGGCCTGGGTGCTGGTGCGTTACACCTTCCCCGGGCGCAAGATCATCGATGCGATGATCGACCTGCCGTTCGCCTTGCCCACCGCAGTTGCCGGTATCGCCCTGACTGCCCTGTACGCGCCGCAGGGCTGGGTCGGCCAGTTCGCCACCGACCTGGGCTTCAAGATCGCCTACACCCCGCTGGGCATCACCCTGGCACTGACCTTCGTGACCCTGCCGTTCGTGGTGCGTACGGTGCAGCCGGTGCTGGCCGACATCCCGCGTGAAGTGGAAGAGGCCGCAGCCTGCTTGGGGGCCAAGCCACTGCAGGTGTTCCGCCACATCCTGGCGCCGGCCCTGCTGCCGGCATGGCTCACCGGCTTTGCCCTGGCCTTCGCCCGTGGCGTGGGCGAGTATGGTTCGGTGATCTTCATTGCCGGCAACATGCCGATGAAGACCGAGATCCTGCCGCTGCTGATCATGGTCAAGCTCGACCAGTACGACTACACCGGCGCGACCGCCATCGGCGTGTTGATGCTGGTGGTTTCCTTCATCCTGCTGCTGCTGATCAACCTGCTGCAGCGCCGCATCGAAACCCCTTGAAGGAGGCCGGCATGTCCAGTTCATCCCTGAGTGCAAGTGCCGCAGCCAACGCCGCCCGCCGTGGCAGTGCCACGTCACGGCGTATCCTGATCGGCCTTGGCTGGCTGGTGTTCGCCCTGTTCCTGCTGCTGCCGCTGGTGATCGTGGTATCGCAGGCGCTGAAGAACGGTTTTGGCACCTTCTTCGAGGCGATATTCGAACCCGATGCGTTGTCGGCGCTGAAGCTGACCCTGCTCGCCGTGGTTATCTCGGTGCCGCTCAACCTGGTATTTGGCGTAAGCGCTGCCTGGTGCGTGAGCAAGTACACCTTCCGTGGCAAGAGCATCCTGGTCACCCTGATCGACCTGCCGTTCTCGGTGTCCCCCGTGATCGCCGGCCTGGTCTACGTGCTGATGTTCGGCGCGCAAGGCCTGCTCGGGCCGTGGCTGCAGGACCACGATATCCAGATCGTGTTCGCCCTGCCGGGCATTGTCCTGGCGACCATTTTCGTTACCGTACCGTTCGTGGCCCGTGAGCTGATCCCGCTGATGCAGGAGCAAGGCACGCAGGAGGAGGAGGCTGCACGGCTGCTCGGTGCCAACGGCTGGCAGATGTTCTGGCACGTGACCCTGCCGAACATCAAATGGGGGCTGATCTACGGCGTGGTGCTGTGTACCGCGCGGGCCATGGGCGAGTTCGGTGCGGTGTCGGTGGTGTCGGGCCACATCCGTGGCGTGACCAACACCTTGCCGCTGCATGTGGAGATTCTCTACAACGAGTACAACCACGTCGCAGCCTTCAGCGTGGCCAGCCTGTTGCTGATCCTGGCGCTCTTCATCCTGCTGCTCAAGCAGTGGAGCGAGAACCGTATTAACCGCCTGCGCCATAGCGCCGCGGAGGAATGATTCATGTCGATCGAAGTTCGTAACGTCAGCAAGCGCTTCAACAGCTTCCAGGCCCTGAACGCAATCAACCTGGACATCAACAGCGGCGAGCTGGTGGCTCTGCTCGGCCCGTCCGGCTGTGGCAAGACCACCCTGCTGCGCATCATTGCCGGCCTGGAAACCCCGGACCAGGGCAATATCGTGTTCCATGGCGAGGACGTTTCCGGCCATGACGTGCGTGACCGTAACGTCGGGTTCGTGTTCCAGCACTACGCGCTGTTCCGCCACATGAGCGTGTTCGACAACGTTGCTTTCGGCCTGCGCATGAAGCCCAAGGGCGAGCGCCCAAGCGAGAGCAAGATTGCCGAGAAGGTGCATGAGCTGCTGAACATGGTGCAACTGGACTGGCTGTCCGACCGCTACCCCGAGCAGCTTTCCGGTGGCCAGCGTCAGCGTATCGCCCTGGCCCGTGCCCTGGCGGTGGAGCCGAAGGTGCTGCTGCTGGACGAGCCATTCGGTGCGCTGGATGCCAAGGTGCGAAAAGAGCTGCGGCGCTGGCTGGCGCGGCTGCACGAGGATATCAACCTGACGTCGGTGTTCGTTACCCACGACCAGGAAGAAGCCATGGAAGTAGCCGACCGCATCGTGGTCATGAACAAGGGTGTGATCGAGCAGATCGGCTCGCCGGGTGAGGTGTACGATCAGCCGGCCAACGATTTCGTCTACCACTTCCTCGGTGACTCCAACCGCCTGGCCTTGAGCGAAGGGCATCACGTGCTGTTTCGCCCGCACGAGGTGTCGCTGTCGCGGCATGAGACCGAAGGGCACCATGCGGCCGAGGTGCGCGACATTCGGCCGTTGGGCGCGACCACGCGGGTGACCTTGAAGGTGGAAGGGCAGAGCGAGCTGATCGAGGCCGAGGTGGTGAAAGACCATGACAGCCTGACCGGGCTGGCGCGGGGAGAGACGTTGTTCTTCCGGCCGAAGGTTTGGCAGAAGGTGGCGGATATCTGAGTCGCACAAGGAAAAGAGAGCCCGGGCATGGTCCCGGGTTTTTCTTGCCTGAACGTTTGACAGGGCAGCTTTACAGCCTTTTACAAGCGAGTGGCGGTAGCGTACTTGTTATTCCATATGGGTATTAATAAATATCTTCTTATTCCTTTACGAATATTTCGTCCTCCCTATACTTGTCTCCAAGCACGCAAACTTACTGGAGGCGTCCCCATGCGCAATGAGTCGATTCGCTACCTGATTGTGCCGGGTTGGCAAGGATCGCCAGACAACCATTGGCAGAGTCACTGGCAGCGCACCCTGCCCAACAGTGCACGGGTTGAACAGCAAGACTGGCTCACCCCGCAGCGGCAGGACTGGGTGCACGCGCTGGAGCAGGCGATTGCCGCCGAGCGCTCGCCGGTGATCCTGATTGCCCACAGCCTTGGTTGCATCACTGTCGCCCATTGGGCAGCGCAGGCAAGCCCAGCCTTGCTGCGGCAGGTGCGTGGTGCACTGCTGGTGGCGCCGGCAGATGTCGAACGGCCCACTTGTGCACCCGTGCTGCGCAACTTTGCGCCGATCCCTACCGAGGTGCTGCCGTTCCCTAGCCAGGTCGTCAGCTCGGACAACGACCCGGCCGTGAACGTGCCACGGGCGCTGTACCTGGCCCAGGCATGGGGCGCCGAAGCGGGTTTGCTGAGCAATGCCGGGCACATCAACGTCAAGTCCGGTCATGAGCGCTGGGAACAAGGCTTCGCCTACCTGTATCGCTTGCAGAGCCGGATCGAGCAGCGCGCACTGCGCCGCGCCTGATCGCCCTTACTGTTCACCCTTTGCCTGACGCCTGGCCATTACGGGCCTGGGGCGGGAGTTCGTCATGACGTTTCAAAACCCGTTCGGCCAGCCGCTGCTGACCTTCCCCGAGCTGGACAAGAGCCCGCTGAGCATTCGTGCCAAGGCGCTGGTGTTCATCGACCCGCGCTCGCAGCAGCTGCGCGAGGACCTTGAGCGCCTGGCGCCACAACCTTTGCCGGTGCTGATCCGAGGCGAGACCGGCACCGGCAAGGAGCTGCTGGCTCGGCAGATCCACCGTACCAGCGACCGTGGAGGGTTGTTCGTGTCGGTCAACTGCGCGGCCATCAGCCCCACCTACGCCGATGCCGAGCTGTTTGGCTATAGCGCGGGCACCCATGGCGGTACGGCCAGCAGCCGCGCCGGCTGGTTCGGTTCGGCCAGCGGCGGCACCTTGTACCTGGACGAGATTGCCGACTTGCCGTTGGCCATCCAAGGCAAGCTGCTGGCGGCCCTGGAAAACCGCGAGGTCACTCGGGTGGGCGCGCAGCAGCCACAGCCGGTGGATGTGCGTCTGGTAGCCGCCACCAGCATCGACCTGGCCCGTGTAGTACGTGCAGGGCGCTTCAACGAGCGCCTGTACCAGTATCTGCGCGAGGGCGCGCTGGAACTGCCGCCGCTGCGCGAGCGGCCGGGCGATATCCTGCCGCTGGCCGAGTACTTCGTGGGCATCTACAGCGTGCGCCTGCAACGGCCTGTGCCCTTGGTGAGCGAGGCGGCGCAGCGGGTGTTGGAGGCGCATTTCTGGCCGGGCAATACCCGCGAACTGGAGAACGTCATCCACTTTGCCTTGCTGGTCAATGACGGCGAAGAGATCCTGCCAGAAGACCTCGAACTGCCTGACCCCGCGCGTTAGACATCGCTCATGGGTAAAGAGGCTGATGGTATTGTGTTTTTGGAATAAGCAGCTAAGTAAAAGATATTGTTGCGGAATAAAAAATTTGGGTATCGTCCGCCTCAAGCCCACTGGTGAACCGGTTGGGCACCCGATTTGCCATCGTCGATGGCCCAGATTCAGAACAAGGACCACCATGAAGAAGACCCTGCTGACCACTGCCCTGGCTGCTGCCCTGTCGTTCTCCGGCCTGGCCGCTGCTGCCGAGAAACTGGTGGTTGCCGCTACCCCGGTACCGCACGCCGAAATTCTCGAACTGATCAAGCCGACCCTGGCAAAAGAAGGCGTGGACCTTCAGATCAAGGTCTTCACCGATTACGTACAGCCGAACGTGCAGGTGGACCAGAAGCGTCTGGACGCCAACTACTTCCAGACCCTGCCGTACTTGAAGAGCTTCAACGAAGGCAAGGGCACCCACCTGGAAACCGTGATCGGTGTGCACGTCGAGCCGTTCGGTGGTTACTCGAAGAAGATCAAGAACCTGTCCGAGCTGAAGGAGGGCGCCACCGTTGCCATCCCTAACGAAGGCAGCAACAGCGGCCGCGCCCTGATCCTGCTGCAGAAGGCTGGCCTGATCACCCTGAAAGACCCGAAAAACGCCCTGGCCACGCCAAAGGACATTGCCGAGAACCCGAAGAAGCTGAAGTTCCGCGAGCTTGAATCGGCCATGCTGCCGCGTGTGCTGGACCAGGTCGACCTGGACATGATTAACACCAACTACGCCCTGGAAGCCGGCCTGAACCCGGCCAAGGACGCGCTGGTGATCGAAGGTGCCGACTCGCCGTACGTGAACTTCCTGGTTGCCCGCCCGGACAACAAGGACAGCGAAGCCATCCAGAAACTGGCCAAGGCCCTGACCAGCCCTGAAGTGAAGGAATTCATTGCCAAGAAGTACCAAGGTGCCGTACTGCCGGCGTTCTGATTTCGCTTGCAACCCCGGTATGCGCCAACGCCGACACCTTTAGTGTCGGCGTTTTTTTTTTGCCCTGCACGGGCAGGCACACGCAGCATCTGTAGAGACAGCCTTGTGCTGCGAACGGGCTGCAAAGCAGCCCCTTACCTTGGGGGTACCAGCCGTAAGGTAGTCTGCGCCGGGATTACCCCCATCTGCGCCCGCTGATACTGCCCCTGCACATACCCCTCAGCCTGGTCCGCGTAATGCCGGTCAAACGGCACGCCACTCTGCCCGACCGGGTTGATGGTCAGGGCCTGCCCGGCATCGGCAAAGTCGATCAGCCGCCGCGTCGACGGCCCATAGGTTACCGGCCATGGCGCAGCGCTGATCTTCGCCGAAAGGTTGTTCGGCACTTCGTGGGTACCAGGTGCGGCGAACGGCCCAACGTTGAACAGCAGGTTCAGCGGCTTTTTCACCCCAAGCGGATGGTTGTGGGTCAGGGTATGGGCCTTGCCCCATTGCCAGCTGGCCGGATCACTGCCCAGGGTGTCGC
This sequence comes from Pseudomonas sp. NBRC 111139, assembly GCF_001753955.1. Lineage (NCBI taxonomy): Bacteria > Pseudomonadati > Pseudomonadota > Gammaproteobacteria > Pseudomonadales > Pseudomonadaceae > Pseudomonas > Pseudomonas sp. NBRC 111139. Next base: position 67,099 of record NZ_BCBP01000035.1, on the reverse strand, counting down.
GCAGGTGCTTCAAGCTGCTTTGCCACGCTGTGCGCACGACGGTGGTACGGTCCGTTCGCTGGCTGCCACCACGGGTGTTCCACCAGGGTGAATCGGCTTGTGCTGCCAGGCGTGGCAGGGCGGCGTCGATGGCGCGGGTGCTGATCAGCACCGGGAACCAGGTATCGCCCAGCTCGTCATGCAGGGCCGCGAATGCCAGTTCATAAAGGAATTGGTTGAACAGCGTGGCGCTGGTCGAGTCGAGCGGGTAGTCCCCAGCCCAAGCCGCCAGTTGCTCGACCAGCTCTTGCTCTTCATCACCTTCTGCCACCGCCCGCAGGGTTGCCAGAAGCGGGGCAAGCGTGCGCGGGCCATAGTCACTGGCGGTGTCCAACTGCAGGGCCTGGCTGTTTTGGGTGTCCCATTTCACCTCTGGGTTGGCCAGGTGGTGATCGAGCTGGCGGCCACGGTCGGGCAGGTTGTAGTAACCCGGTATCGGCACCGCCGCCGGTGGCTGGTGGTTGGCCGAGACGATATAGCCGCGGGCCGGGTTTTCCTGTTGTGGGTTGACGCTGAAGGGGTAGAAACCGAGCTTGTCGGCCTGTGCGCGGGTGCCGTCGAGGATGAACGCCGGGTCGACCCCGTCGGGGCGGATTGGCAGCTTTGCCGCCGCCCACCAGCCGATGTCGCCACGGGCATTGGCCCAGACAAGGTTGAGCCCGGGCGCGTGAACCTTGGCGGCGGCCTCGCGCATCTTGCCCAAGGTATCGGCGCGGTTGAGCTGGTAGAAGCCGTCGAGGATCGGGTTTTCGGTTTCTAGGAATGCCCACCACATGGCGATTGGCGTGGGGCCAGTGGTGCTGCCCAGTACGTCGTTGACGATCGGGCCATGGGGCGAGCGGCGCAGGCTGATGGTGACCGGCTGCTCGCCTTTGACGGCAATCGTCTGCTCGGTCTTTTCCAGTGTGCGCCACTGGCCATCGACCATCACCTGATCGGCGTTGGCAGGGTTGGTCTTTTCGGCGATCAGGTCGACGTCATCGTTCTGGAACATGGTCAGGCTCCAGCCAAAATCACGGTTGTGGCCGAGCAGAGCGAACGGGTTGAGTGCCTGGAAATAGCCGTAGAGATTGAAACCGGGCGCTGACAGTTCGGCCTCGTACCACACCGCAGGTACGGCGAAGCTGATGTGCGGGTCGCCAGCCAGCAACGGCTTGCCACTGCGGGTGCGGCTACCCGCGACCGTCCAGGCGTTGCTGCCTTCGAACTGCGGGATGCCGGCGTCGCCCAGTGCCTCATTGCTTAAGCGCGCAAGTGCTTCCAGGCTTTTCCAGTCGGCAGCGGCCAGTGGCGTGCCCAGTGCGCCCTCGGGTTGCCAGCCAAGGTCGAATATTTTCAGGTAGTCAGGCCCCAGCTGGTCGCGGATGTAGGTCAGCGCTGGCTCGGTGCGGAACGCGGCGGCAAAACTGTAGGCCAGGTAGCCGGCGATGCTCAGCGTGTCCTCGGCGGTGAACGGGCGCGGGGTGATGCCGAGCAGGTCGAATTCCGTGGGCTTGGGGTGGCTGGCCTGCCAACTGTTGACCCCCTCGAGGTAGGCTTGCAGGGCCTGCCATGCCGGCGCCTGCGGATCCTGCCGCTTGGCCATCAGCGCGGCTTGCTCGCGTATGCGCAGGCTGCGGAACAGGGTGTCGGTGGGCAGCAGCTTGTCGCCGAGCACCTCAGCCAGTTCGCCACGGGCCAGGCGGCGCAAAATCTCCATCTGGAACAGCCGGTCCTGGGCATGCACGTAGCCCAGTGCACGGTAAAGGTCCGGCTCGCTCTGTGCCTGCAGGTGTGGCACGCCGCGGGTGTCGTAGCGCACGCTGACCGGCGCTTGCAGGCCGGTAATGGCGACCTCGCCCTCGCGCTGCGGCAGCTTCCCCTGCACGTACCAGTAACCGGCGGCGCCAGCGGAAACGGTGACTACCACCGCCAGCAGGGTCAGGCTGCGCTTCATTCAGACTCCTTGTGCATTCAAACGAAAAATGTGGTCCGATCATCGGCGGATTCGCGAACAGAGCATAGCCCCAGGAAGGAGTTTCCATGTCCCTCAGCGAAAAACACAAAATGCTCACCGGCCAGCTCTACCATGCTGGCTGCCCTGAACTGCAGGCCGAGCAGATCGCCAACAAGCACTGGATGCACCGCTACAACAACAGTGTCGAACTGCTCAACGACGCACGCCACGGGCTGCTTGTGGAGCACTTTGGCCAGGTTGGCGAAGGCGCGGTGATTCGCCCGCCGTTCTATTGCGACTACGGCTACAACATCAGCGTTGGCCGTAATACGTTCATGAACTTCAACTGCGTGATCCTCGACGTGGTACCGGTGCGTATCGGCGAGGACTGCCAGATCGGCCCCAACGTGCAGATCTATACCGCCGACCATCCGCTCGATCCTGAAGTGCGGCGCAGCGGGCTGGAGAGTGGGCGGCCGGTGACCATCGGCGACAACGTGTGGATCGGCGGTGCGGCGATCATCCTGCCGGGGGTGACCATCGGTGATAACGCCATCGTCGGCGCCGGCAGTGTGGTGACCCGGGATGTGCCCGCGGGCGCGACGGTGGTGGGTAACCCGGCGAGGGTCCGTCAGCCCGACCAAGGGCAGTAGCAGCCTACCGCCAGGGTATTGGAGGCGTTGACCTGGCGGCCGTCGAGCAAAGCCTTGAGGATTGGCTCGATGAAGCTGTTGTTGGCGTTGCACACGGCGCCTTCGCTGTAGGGGCCAAAATAAGCCAGTCGGCCTTGCCGGTCCCAGATGGCCACGGCCGGGGACGCAGGCAGGTGCTCGCTGCCGGGCAGGTGGGTGATGGGTTGCAAGCTACCGATATTGGCCGGTAGCTGGCCGTGGCTGCCGGGCTTTTGCAGCACATGGAAGGTAACGTCGTGGCCAGCGAACTGGCTGATAAGGTCGCCCAGGTGCTGTTGGTTGCCAACGTTGCATGGGCAGGCCGGGTCCCAGAAATGCACGACGCGGATCGGGCCAGCACCGGCCAGCTCTGCAGGTAACTGTAACTGGCTGCCGTCGAACAGCGTGGCCTGGTTGTCGAACGGGCGCAGGTAGCGAGCCTGAAAGGCGCTGTAGGCCTGCCAGAGAATTACGGCGCCGACCAACAAGGCGATGACCGTGCACAGCGGTTTGATGATTCGGCTATTCATGAAGAGTCGGTGGCCCTTGTGGGAGCAACTGTCTTGCTCAATTTCTAAAAGCTGGCGCGATCCCTGTGGGAGCGGCCTTGCGTCGCGAAAGGGCCGCGCAGCGGCCCCAGGATCTCGGCATCATGCATAGATCGCTGGGGCCGCTTTGCGGCCCGCTCGCGACACAAGGCCGCTCCCACAATTAGTTCGGTGCTGGTTGTTCGAGGTGAGCAAGCTTGCCATGGCGCCGGCCAGAGCTGAAGATTCCAGATCAATACTTGCATCAATGTGGATGTACCCGATGCCCCCTGCCTTTCACCCCGACCGCCTGCGCACCAGCCTGGCGCCGTTCACCACTCGCCAGCCACTGTCGGCACAAGCGCAGGACTACCAGCGCTTCTATGGCCTGAACCTGCCGGCACACAGCTGGCTGGGCAGCTTTCAGGCAGCGGGGTTCGACCTGGTCGGGCAGGCATGGCTGCCCGAGCAGCCAAGCGCGACGCTGTTCCTGCTGCACGGCTATTACGACCACATGGGCCTCTACCGACATGTGATCGAGTGGGCACTCAAGCAGGGTTTCGCCGTGATCAGCTGTGACCTGCCCGGCCACGGCCTGTCCAGCGGTGAGCGGGCCAGCATCAATGATTTTGCGGTGTACCAGCAGGTGCTGGAGGCCTTGTTCGAACAGGCGCACACGCTGCAACTGCCGCACCCGTGGCACCTTTGTGGGCAGAGCACGGGGGGGGCGATTGCCGTGGACCATCTGCTGCACCAGGGCGCACGCAGCCCCGTCGATGGCCAGGTCATCCTGCTGGCCCCGCTGGTGCGGCCAAGTTCCTGGCGCTGGTCGAAGTTCAGTTATTGCGTGCTGCGCCACTTCGTCAATGGCATCGAACGGCGCTTCAGTGAGAACACCAACGACCCGGCCTTCCTGCCGTTCCTGGAGGCCGACCCGCTGCAACCGCGTCGCCTGCCAACGGCTTGGGTGGGCGCACTGATCGCCTGGGTCAAACGCATCGAGGCCGCGCCGCGCAGTGCGCGTCGGCCATTGATCGTGCAGGGGGAGGCGGATGGCACGGTGGACTGGCCCTACAACCTCGAAGTGCTCAAGGCCAAGTTTGCCGAGCCGCAGATCCTGATGCTGCCCGAGGCCCGTCACCACCTGGCCAACGAGTTGCCGGGTATCCGCCAGCGCTACTTCGACTTCATCGACCAGCGCCTGGGCTGATCACTTCAGGTCGTTGGTGCTTTGGCCAACCGCCAGGCCGGCGCGTACAGCGGCCAGGGCCGCCTGGTAGTAAGCCTTGCCCTCGGGCGACTCGGCAAAGGTGGCGAACGCTTCCAGCTCGGCATCGGACAGGTCGCGGTAGACGTACAGCAGGGTGTTGTTCAGGTCTTCGCCAATCTGCCCCATCAACCGCTGGCGCTGGCCATCCAGCAGGCTCTGGGCCTGGCCGCCGCCGAACAGGCCGGGGATCATCGAGCTGAGGCTGTCGGCGGCTACACCGGCGATGGCAAGGCTCACTTCGGCGCCGGCTTCACGCGCAGGCAGGGCTTGGGCCAGGTGGCCGATGACCAGCAGGCGATCGTCGCTGGCCTGGATCTTGGGCAGGCCTTTGGCGTTCTTGGCCAGTTCGTCCTTGCGGGTGGCCTTGAGCTCGGCCGCCACCACTTTGCGCCCTAGCGGTGACTGGAAGAAGGCCAGGGCCGGTGCCGGGTTGGCCAGGGTGGCGCGCAGCTTTGCCTGGGCGCGACGGTCCACCGCCTGGGCCTGGAAGCGCTGGTTGCTGTTGTTGACCAGCGCCTGGTAGACGGCGGGTGGCAAACTGTTGCGGTAGCGCTCCTGGGCAGCGGTCAGGGCATCGTTGAAGTGGGCGCGCTGGTCGGGCCAGCCGGCGGCCTTGTACAGTTGATCCAGGTTGTCTGCCCAGACAGGCATGGTGCAGATCATCAGCAGAATCAGGGAAAACAGACGGCGCATTCAGGACTCCTGTCGGCAGGTGGCTATTGTCCTTGGCCCGGCGCCGGTTTGTCGAGATACCCGCGTGTTTCTCGGCCAAGTGGCGCTGTGCGGCGACAGGGCGAATGGATATGATGCGCGCCATGCACATATCCCCTGAACACCCGATGCTTGCGGCCGTCGTCGACGATCTGGCCACCCATGGCTGGTCCCAGCAGGCGCACTTTCTGCCTGCCGACCTGGTGCGCGCGCTGGCAGCCGAGTGCCGGCGCCGTGATGCCGAAGGCGAACTGAACCCCGCAGGGGTTGGGCGGGGTGCTACCCAGGAGGTGCGCGAAGCCATTCGCGGTGACCAGATCCAGTGGATCGACCCGGGGCAGGCCGAGGCCTGCGACCAGTACCTGGCGGCGATGGATCAGCTGCGCCTGGCAATCAACCAAGGCCTTTTCCTGGGCCTGGAAGACTTTGAGTGCCACTTTGCCCTGTACCCACCGGGGGCGTTCTATCGCCGGCACCTGGACCGCTTCCGCGACGATGACCGTCGCATGGTCTCAGCGGTGCTTTACCTCAATGAAGGCTGGCAATCGCATGACGGTGGCCAGTTGCGTATGTTCCTGGCCGACGGTGTCGAGCACGATGTCGAGCCAGTGGCCGGTTGCCTGGTGGTATTCCTGTCGGGCGAAGTGCCTCACGAAGTCCTGCCGGCCGGGCGTGAGCGGTTGTCGTTGACCGGCTGGTTCAGGCGGCGTGGCAATGACCCGTTCTGAGAGGCCCAAGGTGCTGGTGAGCGCCTGCCTGTTGGGGCAGCCAGTACGCTATGACGGCCGGGCAAGCGGTCATCCCGATTTGTTGCAGCAGTGGCAGGCCGAAGGGCGCGTGGTGCCTTTGTGCCCGGAGGTAGCCGGTGGCTTGCCGACACCGCGGCCGCCAGCAGAGATCCCGGGAGGGCAGGGCAGCGCAGTGCTCGATGGCGACACGCAGGTGCTGACGGTGACGGGTGAAGATGTCAGTGCCGCGTTTCTGGCGGGTGCGCAGTTGGCGCTGGAGCTGGTACGGCGGCATGGCATTCGCGTAGCGGTGCTGAAGTCTGGCAGCCCTTCGTGTGGCAACCGGTTGACCTATGATGGCACCTTCAGGGGTGTGAAAGTGGCGGGGGAAGGGGTAACCACGGCGCTGCTGCGGCGGGCGGGCGTGCAGGTGTTCAGCGAGCTGGAGCTGGACCAGGCGCAGCGGGCTTTGGCTGATAGATCTGCTTGAACCTGTGCCGGCCCTTTCGCGGGTGAACCCGGTCCTACCACGGTGGTGGACACCCATCGGGGGTTGGACACAGGCCGTCGTGTAGGAGCGGGTTCACCCGCGAAGAGGCCGGCCCTGCTGGCCAATCTCCACCCGCCGTTCACCATTGCCGCCGCGAACGTATTCGCGGCTACAGGTTGCAAAGAAGACCTCACTGCCCGGCTGCAGTCTCCTGCACACCCTTGAACCACTTCTGCTCAAGCTCGGCAGTCCGGCCGCTCTCTTTCAAACGCTGCAACGCATTGTTTACGGCACTTTCAAACGCCGGGTTGTCCTTCTGGAACGGGATCACCAGCTTCTTCTCACCAATCGGCAGGCTCACATCGAGCGGGCCGTCGTCTGTGAGCGATTCACTCGACGGGGCGAATGCGATGTCGTACTTACCACTCTCGACACCCGCCAGCACTTCGGCAGACGGGGCTTCGACGAACTCGGCGCGCAAGTCCAGTTCCTTGGCCAGGGCCTGGCCAAATTCGATGTCGAAACCTGTCAGGTGGTCGTCTTGTTTGAAGGCGTATGGCGAGTTCTCGGCCTGTACGGCAATGCGCAGTTCGCCCCGGTCGGCGATTTCGTCGATCAGCTCTGCCTGAGCCAATGGACTGATCAGTACTGCCAGCAGTACCCCTATGGTCGAACGCATGTATGCCCCTTTTCATTTAGCAGTTTGAAATCGATCGTCACGGCTTTCTTCCTCGCCGTGATCGAGCGCAGCCTATGACCTTCAAGCCTCGGCATTGTTTAACCCTGACTGAAATATTTCTGCCAGGCAATGTGAACACCTTGGCGGATATTTCAACTAAGGTGAACTACCGCCGCCTTTGGATTACAGGCTGCGGTCAATAAGTGAATCACAGGAGAAGTGAATGAACAGCCTATTTTCGCGTGCTGCCGTTGCCGGTCTGCTGATGGGAGCGTCGGTGTTCGCCAGTGCCACTGACGCCCTGAAGAGCCAGGAGCCGCCCAAGGAGGCGAAGGTCTTCATCGTTTCCCCCGCCGATGGTGCAACGGTCGACAAGACCTTCACCGTCAAGTTCGGTATCGAGGGTATGGGCCTCAAGCCTGCGGGTGACCAAACCCCGCACACCGGGCACCACCATCTGCTGGTGGATGTCGACAAAGAGCCGGTGGCTGACATGCCGCTGCCAACCAGCCTGATGCCAGAGGCCGGCGTCGCACTGCCGAAGGGGCCGCAAGTGCTGCACTTCGGCAAGGCACAGACCGAAACCAGCATTACCCTGACCCCGGGCAAGCACACCCTGCAACTGATTCTGGGTGACCAGTATCATGTGCCATTCAAGCCTAGCGTCGAGTCGACGAAGATCACGGTTGAAGTGAAATAAAAAAAAGGGAGGCCTTCAGGGCCTCCCTTTTTCATACTGCACCGAGATTTAGAACAGGACGCGGGAACGGATGGTGCCCTTGACCTGTTGCAGTTTCTCTTGCGCAAGGTCCGAGTACTCGGCGTCAACGTCGATTACCACGTAACCGACTTTCTCGTTGGTCTGCAGGAACTGACCGGAGATGTTGATACCGTTCTCGGCGAAGACCTTGTTGATCTCGCTGAGCACGCCCGGGATGTTTTCGTGGATGTGCAGCAGACGGTGCTTGCCTGGGTGAGCCGGCAGGGCCACTTCTGGGAAGTTGACCGAGGACACCGAAGTACCGTTGTCGCTGTACTTGACCAGTTTCTCGGCCACTTCCAGGCCGATGTTGGCCTGGGCTTCGGCGGTGGAACCACCGATGTGCGGGGTCAGGATCACGTTGTCGAGGCCGCGCAGCGGGCTCTCGAACTCTTCGTCGTTGGAGCGTGGCTCGACCGGGAACACGTCGATGGCGGCGCCGATCAGGTGCTTGTCCTTGATGGCAGCGGCCAGGTGGTCCAGCTCGACCACGGTGCCACGGGCGGCGTTGATCAGGATCGCGCCCTTCTTCATCGAGCGGATTTCCTTCTCGCCGATCATCCACTGGGTGGAGGGCAGCTCAGGCACGTGCAGCGAGACGATGTCAGCCAGGCCCAGCAGCTCGTTCAGGCTGGTGACCTGCACGGCGTTGCCCAGTGGCAGCTTGGTCAGCGGGTCGAAGAAGTACACCTGCATGCCCATGTTCTCAGCCAGTACCGAAAGCTGGGTACCAATCGAGCCGTAGCCGACGATGCCCAGTTTCTTGCCGCGGATTTCGAACGAGTTGGCCGCGCTCTTGATCCAGCCACCACGGTGGCAGGAGGCGTTCTTCTCAGGGATGCCGCGCAGCAGCAGGATGGCTTCGGCCAGCACCAGCTCGGCCACCGAACGGGTGTTGGAGTACGGTGCGTTGAACACGGCGATACCGCGCGCGCGGGCAGCTTCCAGGTCAACCTGGTTGGTACCGATGCAGAAGCAGCCAACAGCGACCAGTTTCTTGGCGCAGTCGAAGATCTCTTCAGTGAGCTGGGTACGCGAACGGATGCCGATGAAGTGGGCATCAGCGATCTTTTCCTTCAGCTCGGCTTCCGGCAACGAACCAGTGAGGTATTCGATGTTGGTGTAGCCGGCGGCCTTGAGAGTATCGACCGCGTTCTGGTGCACACCTTCAAGAAGAAGGAACCGGATCTTGCTCTTGTCGAGAGAAGTCTTGCTCATCTGCGTAAACCTGTATCCCGGAGATAAATTGGCGAGGGGTGATGCCAGGCGCGAGGGCAGCCTTAGCATGAACAGCGGGAGGGCTATGCTAGCATACGCGACACAATCTGAGCTTATCCCGACAGGTGAAGAGTGCTCAGGGTGACCATGAATAAGTCGAGAGTTCCAGCGATGACCCACCCCGCTGTTATTGAAGAACTGATGACCCTTGTCGACCCTGGCAAGGTCCTGACTGACCCGGTTTCCCTCGAAGCGTATGGCAAGGACTGGACCAAGCATTACCCGCCAGCGCCCAGCGCCATCGTCTTTCCCAAAACGATAGAACAGGTGCAAGCCATTGTGCACTGGGCCAATGCGCACAAGGTGGCGCTGGTGCCCTCTGGCGGGCGCACCGGGCTTTCTGCCGGCGCCGTGGCGGCCAATGGCGAGGTTGTCGTCGCCTTCGACTACATGAACCAGATCCTTGGCTTCAATGCTTTCGACCGTACTGTGGTTTGCCAGCCAGGGGTCGTCACCCGCCAGTTGCAAACCTACGCCGAAGAGCAAGGTCTCTATTACCCGGTGGACTTCGCTTCCAGCGGTTCCAGCCAGATTGGCGGCAATATCGGCACCAATGCCGGCGGGATCAAGGTGATTCGTTACGGTATGACCCGCAACTGGGTGGCCGGGCTGAAAGTGGTCACCGGCAAGGGCGAGTTGCTGGAGCTGAACAAAGACCTGATCAAGAACGCCACCGGCTACGACCTGCGCCAGCTGTTCATTGGTGCCGAGGGTACGCTGGGCTTCGTGGTCGAGGCCACCATGCGCCTGGACCGCGCACCGCGCAACCTCACCGCCATGGTGCTGGGCACACCGGACTTCGACGCTATCATGCCGGTGCTGCACGCCTTCCAGGGCAAGCTGGACTTGACCGCTTTCGAGTTCTTCTCCGACAAGGGGTTGGCCAAGATCCTCGCCCGCGGCGATGTGCCTGCGCCATTCGCGACGGATTGCCCGTTCTATGCGCTGCTGGAGTTCGAGGCCAGCACTGAAGAGGTTGCCAATGAAGCATTGGCTACCTTCGAGCACTGCGTCGAGCAGGGTTGGGTGCTGGATGGGGTGATGAGCCAGAGCGAAAGCCAGCTGAGAAACCTGTGGAAGCTGCGCGAGTACCTGTCGGAAACCATCTCGCACTGGACACCGTACAAGAACGACATTTCCGTTACCGTCTCGAAAGTGCCTGCGTTCCTGCGCGATATCGACGCCATCGTCTCAGCGCATTACCCGGACTATGAAGTGGTGTGGTACGGCCATATTGGTGATGGCAACCTGCACCTGAACATCCTCAAGCCTGAGCATATGAGCAAGGACGACTTCTTCGCTTCGTGTGCCAAGGTCAACAAGTGGGTGTTCGAGATCGTCGAGCGTTACAACGGGTCGATTTCTGCCGAGCATGGCGTGGGCATGACCAAGCGTGACTACCTGGGCTACAGCCGCTCCCCCGAAGAAATCGCCTGCATGAAGGCAATAAAGGCCGTGTTCGACCCTAACGGCATCATGAATCCGGGTAAGATCTTCGCACCTGAATAAAAAGCAGTATCCAGAAGGAGTCGGCCATGAGTTACCAGCACCAGTACGTAGACGGCACGCGCATTCACTTCCCGCTGGGCAAGGTGGTGTGCATCGGCCGTAACTATGCCGAGCACGCCAAGGAACTGGACAACCCGATCCCCACCGAGCCGCTGCTGTTCATCAAGCCAGGCAGCTGCGTGGTGCCGGCCGAAGGTGGCTTCAAGATCCCGGCCGAGCGTGGGTCGGTGCACTATGAAGTTGAAATTGCCGTGCTGCTGGGCAAGCCGCTGTCGACCCACCCGAGCGAGGAAGAGGTGCTGGACGCCATTTCCGGTTACGCACCGGCACTGGACCTGACCCTGCGCGACGTGCAGGCCAAACTGAAGGAAAAGGGCCTGCCTTGGGAGCTGGCCAAGTGCTTTGACGGCGCTTGCGTGCTGCCACCGTTCGTCTCGGCCGCCAGCTTTGAGGACGTGACAGACATCCCGGTGCGCCTGACCGTGAACGGCGAAGTGCGCCAGGAGGGTAACAGCGCGATGATGCTGAACCCGATCGTGCCGATGATCCAGTACATGGCAGCGCATTTCTCGCTACAAGCGGGGGATGTAATCCTCACCGGTACCCCGGCGGGTGTTGGGCCGTTCAATGTCGGTGACGAGCTGGTGCTGGAACTGCCGGGTGTGAGCCGCTTCGAAAGCCGGGTGCTTTAACTCGAAACCGCGTCGCCTTCTTCGCGGGTAAACCCGCTCCTACAGGGAACGCGTCGCCTTCTTCGCGGGTAAACCCGCTCCTACAGGGATTGCAGCACCTTGGGAGCGGGCATGCCCGCGAATGGGCGGGCACTGTTTACCGATTTTTCACACCCAATCCGGATAATGCGCGTACCTACGCCCATTTCCCCAGGATCACCGCATGCCGTCTTCCTCCAGCGCCCCGGTAACCCCCAAGCGTCGTTTCTACCTGCGCTGGCCCTTCGGCCTGGCCGTGGCGGCGGTGATCGGCTATGGCGTGGCCGTGGCCATGCACTGGGATGACCGCGGTGCACTGTGGGTAAAAGAAAGCTTCGAAAGCACCGCCGAGCGCAGCGAAAGCGTGTGGCTGCCGGATTACCAGGTGGACATCGACGCCAAGCCGTTGCCAGGCATGGAGGATGACGAAGCCTCGGACGTTGCCTTCAACCCGCAAACCCGTACCCTGTTCGCGGTCATGGGCAAGAACCCGATCCTGGTCGAACTGAGCCTGGAGGGCGATGTACTGCGCAAGATCCCGCTCAACGGCTGGAACAACCCCGAAGGCATCGCGGTGCTGGAAGACGGCAACCTGGCCATCACCGACGAGCGCCTGCATGACCTGACCGTGGTCAAGGTGAACGCGCAGACCACCGCGCTGAACCACGATGACTTCCCGAGCCATGACCTGGGCCCTTCGGCCAAGAGCAACAAGGGTTTCGAGGCCATCGCCTGGGACCCGCTGCGCCAGCGCCTGATCATTGGTGAGGAGCGCCCGCCCAAGCTGTACACCTGGAACACCGATGGCCGCAGCCCGCTCAAGGGTGAGAAGCAGCCGTTGCCTAGCGATGAGCTCGACTTGCGCAACCTGTCTGCGCTGGGTGTCGACCCGCGTACTGGCCACCTGCTGGTGCTTTCGGCCGACTCCAACATGCTGCTGGAGCTGGACGAGCAGGGCCAGCAAGTCAGCTTCATGACGCTGCTGGGCGGCTTCAACGGGCTTGAAGGCACCATTCCGCGGGCTGAAGGGGTGGCCATGGACGACAAGGGCACCTTGTACATGGTCAGCGAGCCGGCGCTTTTCTATCGATTCAAAAAGAACTGACAACATCATCAGAATTGCCTGACGCTTGCATTAAGCTTTGCTTCAGCCATTCATGATTAGATTCGCCACCCCTGTGTCGAGTCTGTCCCTATGCGTCGTTTTGTTCGCCTGTTTCTTGTTCTGGCTGCCCTTGGTCTGCTCCTGCTTGGCTGGGCAGGGCAGGAGTTTCGCCTGTTCGAGCGTGGCTGGTTCAATCTGAAGACCTGGTGGCAGCCTGTGGAGCGCAGCATTGGTCTGGATCGCTACCGGGTGGTGCTGGAGGCGCAGCCGATCGAAGGGCTGGATGATGACATTTCGGCGCTGACCTACGACCCCGATCGCAAAACCCTCTTCACGGTCACCAATGCCCGTTCGGAGCTGATCGAGCTGTCGCTGGATGGCCGTATCCTGCGGCGTGTGCCGCTGACTGGCTTCGGCGACCCGGAGGCTGTGGAGTACGTTGGGCCTAACAGCTATGTGATCACCGACGAGCGTCAGCAACGGCTGATTCGCGTACGGTTGGAAGACGACACGATGTTTCTCGATGCCGGTGATGCCGAACAGCTGACATTGGGTATTGGCCTCAATGGCAACAAAGGCTTCGAGGGCCTGGCCTACGATTCGGCGGGTAAGCGCCTGTTCGTGGCGAAAGAGCGTGACCCGATGCTGATCTATGAGGTGCATGGCTTCCCGCATGACAATCCGGAAAAGCCCTATGCCGTGCATGTGGTGCAGGACCGCAAGCGCGATTCACGGTTGTTTGTGCGGGATTTGTCGAGTTTGCAGTTCGATGAACGCAGCGGGCATTTGCTGGCATTGTCGGACGAGTCGCGGTTGGTGCTGGAGCTGGATGTACAGGGCCAGCCGCTGAGTACCTTGTCGTTGCGCAAGGGCTTCCAGGGGTTGCAGGCGACGGTGCCGCAGGCGGAGGGCATTGCGATGGATGAAGCGGGGACCATTTACCTGGTCAGTGAGCCGAACCTGTTCTATGTGTTCAAGCAGCCGACTGACTGATCGCCTGTCAGGGCCTGTTCGCGGGTAAACCCGCTCCTACAGGGATCGCCACGGTTCCAGGCCGGTGGGGTACCTTGTAGGAGCGGGTTTACCCGCGAAGATTGTTACTCGGCTTTGAGGCTCTTAACGCCCTCAGCAGTGCCCAATAACAGTAGATCCGCCGGCCGCGCCGCGAACAGGCCGTTGGTCACCACGCCGACGATGGCGTTGATCTGCGCTTCCAGTTCCACCGGGTTGGTGATCTGCAGGTTGTACACATCCAGGATCACGTTGCCGTTGTCGGTGACCACGCCTTCACGGTACACCGGATCGCCACCCAGCTTCACCAGCTGACGTGCCACGTGGCTGCGGGCCATGGGGATCACTTCGACCGGCAGCGGGAAGGCCCCCAGTACCGGCACCAGCTTGCTGCCGTCGGCGATGCAGATGAAGGTCTTGGCCACGGCCGCGACGATCTTTTCGCGGGTCAGGGCTGCGCCGCCGCCCTTGATCAGGTGCAGGTGTGCGTCGCTCTCGTCAGCACCGTCCACGTAAAACTCAAGCTCGCTGACGCTGTTCAGTTCGTAGACCGGGATGCCATGGCCCTTCAGGCGCTGGGCAGTGGCTTCGGAGCTGGCGACTGCGCCGTCGAACGCGGTCTTGTGCTGAGCCAGGGCATCGATGAAGAAGTTGGCGGTCGAACCGGTACCGACGCCTACGACGCTCTTTTCATCCAGCTTGGGCAGAATGAAGTCGACAGCGGCCTGGGCGACGGCCTGTTTGAGTTGGTCCTGGGTCATGCGGGCTCCGGAAGGGGCAGGGCGGTTTCAAAGTCACCTAGTATAACGGCTCGCACGGCTTTGCTGTGGTCGCCCGACGTAGCGCTAGGGTAGACTCCCAGCCCTCGTCCCGCGGCCCAGTGATGCTTTCCCGATGCTCGAACAGTACGTCAAGAAGATCCTCACCTCGCGCGTCTATGACGTTGCCGTCGAAACCCCGTTGCAGAGCGCCGGGCAGCTGAGCAAGCGCCTGGGCAACCAGATTTTGCTCAAGCGCGAAGACCTGCAGCCAGTGTTCTCGTTCAAGATCCGCGGCGCGTATAACAAGCTGGCCCAGCTGAGCCCGGAAGAACTGGCCCGTGGCGTGGTCACCGCCTCGGCCGGCAACCACGCCCAAGGCCTGGCCCTGGCCGCGCGCGAAATGGGCATCAAGGCCACCATCGTGATGCCCAAGACTACTCCGGAGATCAAGGTTGAAGGCGTGCGCTCGCGCGGTGGCAAGGTGGTGCTGCATGGCGATTCGTTCCCTGAAGCGCTGGCCTATTCGTTGAAACTGGTCGATGAAAAGGGCTTCGTCTACGTTCACCCTTACGACGATCCGCACACCATCGCCGGGCAGGGCACCGTCGCCATGGAAATCCTGCGCCAACACCCTGGCCAGCTGGATGCGATCTTCGTGCCGGTGGGCGGTGGCGGCCTGATCGCTGGCATTGCTGCCTACGTGAAGTACCTGCGCCCGGAAATCAAGGTAATCGGTGTCGAGCCGGACGATTCCAATTGCCTGCAGGCGGCCATGGCTGCCGGTGAGCGCGTGGTGCTGCCGCAGGTCGGGCTGTTCGCCGATGGCGTGGCGGTGGCGCAGATTGGCCAGCACACGTTCGATATCTGCCGCCACCATGTGGATGAAGTCGTCACTGTCAGTACCGATGAGATCTGTGCAGCAATCAAGGATATCTACGACGATACCCGCTCGATCACCGAGCCTGCTGGCGCGCTGGGTGTGGCGGGCATCAAGAAGTACGTCGAGCTATACGGCGTCAGCGGCCAGACCCTGGTGGCCATCGACTCCGGTGCCAACGTCAATTTCGATCGCCTGCGCCATGTGGCCGAACGTGCCGAGCTGGGTGAAAAGCGCGAGGCGATCATCGCCGTGACCATCCCTGAGCGCCCGGGTAGCTTCAAGGCCTTCTGCGAGGCTATCGGCAAGCGTCAGATCACCGAGTTCAACTACCGCAAGCACACCTCTGACGAAGCGCATATCTTCGTTGGGGTGCAGACCCACCCGGAAAACGACCCCCGCGCAGCGCTGGTGCAGCAACTGACCGAGCAGGGCTTCCCGGTTACCGATCTGACCGACAATGAACTGGCCAAGCTGCATATTCGTCATATGGTCGGCGGCCACTCGGCCGGTGCCAGCGACGAAATGGTGCTGCGCTTCGAATTCCCCGAGCGGCCGGGGGCGCTGTTCAACTTCCTCAACAAGCTGGGCGGGCGCTGGAACATCTCGATGTTCCACTACCGCAACCATGGCGCGGCTGACGGGCGCGTGGTGGCGGGGCTGCAGGTGCCGGAGGACGAACGTCACCTGGTGCCGGCAGCGCTGGCCAAGATCGGTTACCCGTACTGGGACGAGACCGAAAACCCGGCCTACAAACTGTTCCTGGGCTGAGCGGCTAAGCTAGGGCTGATGGCCCGCGAAGAAGCGACCGCAAAATGCCCGTTTAAGGACGACCGAGACATGGAACACCTGACCACGCTCAAGACCCTGCACATCATCGCCACCGCGCTGCTGCTTCTGGGCGCCCTGGGCCTGGCGATCTGGACCTGGCGTGCCCGCCGCCAGGGCGATGCCGAAGCCTACGCCAAGCTGCTGCGCCGGCCATTGGTGTTCGTCTGGTTGGTGATGGGCCTGAGCCTGGTGAGCATGCCGTTCACCGGCTGGTGGCTGGTACACCTGGTGGGCTGGCCACTGGGGCAGACCTGGGTGTTGGCATCCAGTGTCATCTATACATTTGGCGCGTTTGCCGTGTGGTGGCTGCTGGTGCGGCTGAACCGGCTGCGCAAGGCCGAGGTGGTAGGGTTGCGGTTTACCCTGGCGCTGGCGGTATTCAGTGGGGTTTGCTTCCTGTCCATTGCCGGGCTGATGGGGGCCAAGCCGGTCTGACAGCCTTGTGCTGATTGTGCCGGCCTATTCGCGGGTGAACCCGCTCCTACAGGTACAGCGCAGCCCTCAAGGCCTGTGGTGATTCCTGTGGGAGCGGGCGTGCCCGCGAAAAGACCGGCACGGAAAACCTCAATCCCGCAGCGAGATCACCGGCCACCCACGCTTATCCGCCTCGGCCCGCAGGTCCGGGGCCGGGTCCACTGCCACTGCATGCGTCACCCGCTGCAACAACGGCAGGTCATTCATCGAGTCGCTATAGAAGTAGCTGTCCTCAAGATCAAAGCCGTTCTCCAGCATCCAGCGTTCCAGCCGCGTCACTTTGCCTTCACGGAAACACGGTATATCGGTACTACGCCCGGTGTAGCGGCCGTCGCGCACCTCGCATTCGGTTGCCAGCAACACCCGCACCCCCAGGCGCCGGGCGATCGGTGCGGTGACGAAGCGGTTGGTAGCGGTGATGATCACCAGCTGGTCACCCGCCTCGCGGTGCTGCTGCAGCAAGGCCAGGGCCTTGGGCAGGACGATGGGCTCGATGCAGTCGCGCATGAAGTCGCGGTGCCATTCGTCGAGCCGGGGCATGGGTGTTGCCGCCAGGATTTCCATTGAAAAGGCCAGGTAGGCCTGCAGGTCCAGGGTGCCATTGAGGTAATCCTGGTAGAAGCTGTCGTTGCGTTGCTTGTAGGCGACCGGGTCGAGAATGCCGCGCTCGCAAAGATAGTCACCCCAGGCATGGTCGCTGTCGCCACCGAGGAGGGTATTGTCCAGGTCGAATAAAGCCAGGCGCATCGCGGTCACTCGTATCAGCCACAGGGTAGGCCCGCAGAATACGGAGTTTTCACGCAGCTGCACATAAGCTTGGCGGGCGCGTTGCTGCGCTCGCAAGCTTTGTGGAACAATGCGTTGACATGCGTTTGCGAGGTTGCTGCCGTGATCGACCCGGATGGTTTTCGCCCCAATGTCGGGATCATTCTCACGAATGATGCCGGGCAGGTGCTATGGGCTCGACGGATCAACCAGGATGCCTGGCAATTCCCCCAGGGTGGTATCAACCCTGACGAGACGCCGGAAGACGCCCTGTACCGCGAGCTGAACGAAGAAGTTGGCCTTGAACGCGACGATGTAGAAATTCTTGCCTGCACCCGTGGCTGGTTGCGTTATCGTTTACCCCAGCGATTGGTACGTACCCACAGCCAGCCGCTGTGCATCGGCCAGAAGCAGAAGTGGTTCCTGCTGCGCCTGGTGAGCAACGAACAACGGGTGCGGATGGACCTGACCGGCAAGCCGGAATTCGACGGCTGGCGCTGGGTGAGCTATTGGTATCCGCTGGGCCAGGTTGTGACATTCAAGCGCGAGGTGTACCGGCGCGCCCTGAAAGAGCTAGCACCGCGTCTGTTGACGCGCGACTGACGACGGAGTTCGACCCCGAGCCATGCTCAATACGCTGCGCAAGATCGTCCAGGAAGTAAACTCCGCCAAAGATCTCAAGTCGGCGTTGGGGATCATTGTCTTGCGCGTCAAGGAAGCCATGGGCAGCCAGGTCTGCTCGGTCTACCTGCTCGACCCGGAAACCAACCGCTTCGTGCTGATGGCGACCGAAGGCCTGAACAAGCGCTCCATCGGCAAGGTCAGCATGGCCCCCAACGAAGGCCTGGTTGGCCTGGTCGGTACCCGGGAAGAGCCGCTGAACCTGGAAAACGCCGCCGACCACCCGCGTTACCGCTACTTTGCCGAAACCGGCGAAGAGAAATTCGCCTCCTTCCTGGGTGCGCCGATCATCCACCACCGCCGTGTGGTCGGGGTACTGGTCATCCAGCAAAAGGAGCGCCGCCAGTTCGACGAGGGCGAGGAAGCCTTCCTGGTCACCATGAGCGCCCAGCTTGCCGGGGTTATCGCCCACGCCGAGGCTACCGGCTCGATCCGTGGCCTGGGCCGTCAGGGCAAAGGTATTCAGGAAGCGCGCTTCGTGGGTGTGCCGGGTTCGCCTGGTGCCGCGGTGGGGCGTGCGGTGGTGATGTTGCCGCCGGCCGACCTGGAAGTGGTCCCGGACAAGACCGTCGATGACATCGACGCCGAACTCAAGCTGTTCCAGAACGCCCTGGAAGGTGTGCGCGACGACATGCGCAAGCTGTCGGCCAAACTGGCCACCCAGCTGCGCCCGGAAGAGCGTGCGCTGTTCGACGTCTATCTGATGATGCTAGAAGACGCAGCCCTGGGCGGTGAGGTGACCGAGGTCATCAAGACCGGCCAGTGGGCCCAGGGCGCCCTGCGCCAGGTGGTTGGTGAGCACGTCAACCGCTTCGAGCTGATGGACGACGACTACCTGCGTGAGCGTGCCTCCGACGTCAAGGACCTGGGGCGCCGCCTTTTGGCCTACCTGCAGGAAGCGCGCTCGCAGTCGTTGGTGTATGCCGACAACACCATCCTGGTCAGTGAGGAACTGACACCGGCCATGCTCGGTGAAGTGCCGGAAGGCAAGCTGGTCGGCCTGGTCTCGGTACTCGGCTCGGGCAACTCCCACGTCGCCATCCTCGCGCGGGCCATGGGCATCCCCACGGTGATGGGCCTGGTCGACCTGCCATACTCCAAAGTCGACGGTATTGAACTGATCGTCGACGGCTACAAGGGCGAGGTGTTCACCAACCCCAGCGAAGTGCTGCGCAAGCAGTACAGCGAAGTGGTCGAGGAGGAACGCCAGCTGGCCCAAGGGCTGGATGCACTGCGCGAACTTCCGTGCGTCACCCCCGACGGCCACCGCATGCCCCTGTGGGTCAACACTGGCCTGCTCGCTGACGTGGCCCGTGCCCAGCAGCGCGGCGCCGAAGGGGTAGGCCTGTACCGCACCGAAGTGCCGTTCATGATCAACCAGCGCTTCCCCAGTGAGAAAGAGCAGCTGGCCATCTACCGTGAGCAGCTGGCGGCCTTCCACCCGCTGCCGGTGACCATGCGTACCCTCGACATCGGTGGCGACAAGGCTCTGTCGTACTTCCCCATCAAGGAAGAAAACCCGTTCCTCGGCTGGCGCGGCATTCGCGTCACCCTCGACCACCCGGAAATCTTCCTGGTACAGACCCGCGCCATGCTCAAGGCCAGCGAGGGCCTGAACAACCTGCGCATCCTGCTGCCGATGATTTCCGGCATTCACGAGCTGGAAGAGGCGCTGCACCTGATCCACCGTGCCTGGGGTGAAGTGCGTGACGAAGGTACCGATGTACCGATGCCGCCCGTGGGTGTGATGGTGGAAATCCCGGCGGCGGTGTACCAGACCAAGGAGCTGGCGCGGCAGGTGGACTTCCTGTCGGTAGGCTCCAACGACCTGACCCAGTACCTGTTGGCGGTGGACCGCAACAACCCGCGGGTCGCCGACCTGTACGATTACCTGCACCCGGCGGTACTGCAGGCGCTGAACACGGTGGTGCGCGACGCCCATGGCGAAGGCAAGCCGGTGAGCATCTGCGGCGAGATGGCCGGTGACCCGGCGGCAGCGGTCCTGTTGATGGCCATGGGTTTCGACAGCCTGTCGATGAACGCCACCAACCTGCCGAAGGTCAAGTGGATGCTGCGCCAGATCAATATGGGCAAGGCCAAGGAACTGCTGGCCGAGGCCTTGAGCCATGACAACCCGCAGGTTATCCACAGCTCGCTGCAGCTGGCCCTGAAGAACCTTGGGTTGGCGCGGATGATTGGGCCTGGGGCTAACAAAACCTTGTGAGGGTGATGTGGCCTGTCCCGGCCTCTTCGCGGGTGAACCCGCTCCTACAACCGGCCTGCGCCTAAACCCCCGATGTGTGTCACCCGATTATTGTAGGAGCGGGTTTACCCGCGAATACGATGGCGGCGGCAACGGTGAACGGGTGGTGGAGATTGGCCAGCAGGTCCGGCCTCTTCGCGGGTAAACCCGCTCCTACAACGGCCTGGGTCCATCCCCAGATGTGTGTACGTGGTAGGAGCGGGTTTACCCGCGAAGAGGCCCGAACAGACAACATCAAATGTTCAGGCCAACAACTCAATTTCCCCCAAATGCCCGCCAAAAGGCCCGAAACTGCGCTCAACCAGCCGTCTTTGCCCCTGATCATCCACAATGAGCACTGTGCTCGCCCGGGTCCCGTAATTCTGGCTGGCGATGAAGACGCTCGACAGCAACTTCTCGGTTGCCAACCCCACGCCTGTCTCGGGTAAGTCGCCATCAGCCGCGGGCTCGTTATCCGCGAGTAAAGCCAGCAGCCTGTGCGGCTCCGGCGTGTCCAGCAGGTTTTCCAGCCCGTCACGTGCCTTCACCAGCTTCGGCCACGGTGTATCCAGCCCGGCGTTCGAAAGCCCATAAACCCCAGCCTTCAGCAGGCGCGGCGTGGCCTCACGGGCATGCAGATAGCCCAGTTGCTGCCCATCACCCACCAGCAGGTTGAACCCCGAGTACTGCCCGCTACGGCTGGCCACCTGGTCCAGGTAAGCCTCGACCCCTAGCTCGCCCTGCAGAAACGCCGCCACCAGCTCACCCCGCGAGCGGGGCCCCTGCGCCTGGCCCGGGTCGCGGATGTTGGTCAGCGCGGCAAAGCGCCCCTGTGGGCCTACGCCCAGCCAGGTACCGCCTGCCTCCAGGTCGCGCCCGGCATGCACCCCAGGTGCATCCTCCCAGGCCGCCAGGGGCTGAGTGGGGCGGGCATAGAATTCGTCGCGGTTGGCCGCCACGATCAGCGGCAGGGCGTGCCCCGGCCGCCAGGCAAATACGATCAGGCACATAGGTTGGGCCTCTGTGTTTTTTTGTCACTGTACCCACAGGAACGATGCGGATCCATCCTGACACAGAGTTCACTAGAGCCCCGAGCCCGGCTTCCGTTACCATGCCGGATTGATTTCTAGGGGACGCCGAATGGAATTCGTGCTCTATCTGTTGTTGGGCGCCTGTGCCGGTGTGCTGGCCGGGCTGTTCGGCGTGGGCGGCGGCATCATCATCGTGCCGGTGCTGGTGTTCAGCTTTACCCTGCAGGGTTTCGACGCTTCGGTGCTGACCCACCTGGCCGTCGGCACGTCATTGGCCACCATCGTCTTCACTTCGATCAACGCCGTGCGGGAGCACCACCGCAAGCGCGCGGTGCAATGGCCGATCTTCATCTGGATGACCATCGGCATCCTCCTGGGGGCCGGTGTCGGTGCCAAGACCGCTTCGCTGATCCAGGGGCCACTGCTGCAAAAGATCATCGGTGTGTTCGCCCTGGTCATCGCCGCGCAGATGGCCCTTGACCTCAAACCCAAGGCCAGCCGCGGCGTCCCCGGCAAACCTGGGCTGATCGGTGCAGGTGGCGTGATTGGCTGGGCCTCGGCCATTTTCGGCATTGGCGGTGGTTCGCTGACGGTGCCGTTCCTTACCTGGCGTAGCCTGCCCATGCAGCAGGCAGTGGCCACGTCATCGGCCTGTGGCCTGCCGATTGCTGTAGCCAGTGCCCTGAGCTTCATGCTGCTGGGTTGGCACGAGGAGCACCTGCCGCCCCACAGCCTGGGTTACGTGTACCTTCCGGCGCTGCTCGGCATTGCCGTGACCAGCATGTTCTTCGCCCGCTTCGGCGCGCGCCTGGCGCACAAGCTGTCGCCCCGTTTGTTGAAACGCCTGTTCGCAGCCCTGCTGTTCTGTGTCGGCCTCAGCTTTTTGATTTGAATCGAGAGGAAGTTCCATGCTGCCTTACCCGCAGATAGACCCCGTGGCCTTGGCCATCGGGCCGCTGAAAATCCATTGGTACGGCCTGATGTACCTGATCGGCATCGGCGGTGCCTGGTTGCTGGCCTCACGCCGGCTCAACCGCTTCGACCCCACCTGGAGCCGCGAGAAGCTGTCCGACCTGGTGTTCTGGCTGTCGATGGGGGTGATTGTCGGCGGGCGCCTGGGTTATGTGCTGTTCTACGACTTGCACGCCTACCTGGCCAACCCGACGCTGATCTTCGAGGTGTGGAAAGGCGGTATGTCGTTCCACGGCGGCTTCATCGGCGTGATGCTGGCGGCCTTGTGGTTCGGCAAGCGCAACAACAAGTCGTTCTTCGAGCTGATGGACTTCGTCGCCCCGCTGGTGCCGATTGGCCTGGGTGCCGGGCGTATCGGCAACTTCATCAACGCCGAACTGTGGGGCAAACCCACCGACGTGCCATGGGCGATGATCTTCCCGCCGTTCAGCGACCCGGCCCAGTTGCCGCGCCACCCGTCGCAGCTGTACCAGTTCGCCCTTGAGGGCGTGGCGCTGTTCGTCATCCTGTGGCTGTTCTCGCGCAAGCCACGGCCGACCATGGCGGTGTCAGGCATGTTCGCGCTGTTCTACGGTATCTTCCGCTTCATCGTCGAATTCGTGCGGGTGCCGGATGCTCAGCTGGGTTACATCGCCTGGGGCTGGCTGACCATGGGTCAGATTCTCTGTGTGCCGATGATCCTGGCTGGCCTCGGTCTGATCTGGTGGGCTTATAATCGCAAGCCCACGGCGAAACCCGCCTGATTAATCCCACGGCAGGGGCGATCCCCCTGCCGTTTTTGCTACAGGTAAGCCATGAAACAGTATCTGGACCTGGTCCGCGACGTCATTGATAACGGCACGTTGCAGGGAAACCGCACCGGCATCCGCACCATCAGCCTGCCGGGCGCGATGCTGCGTTTCGACCTGCAGAAGGGCTTTCCGGCCATTACCACGCGCAAGCTGGCGTTCAAGTCGGCGATCGGTGAAATGGTCGGTTTCCTGCGTGGCGTGAAGAACGCCGGTGAGTTCCGCGAGCTGGGCTGCAAGGTCTGGGACCAGAACGCCAACGAAAACGCCCAGTGGCTGGCCAACCCGTTCCGTCAGGGCCATGACGACCTGGGCGAGATCTATGGCGTGCAATGGCGCCAGTGGCCGGGCTACAAGCGCATCCCGCTGAGCAACCCGGCGGCCATCGAAATGGCCGAGCAAGCCGGTTTCCGCCGTATTGCCCAGGACGAAGAGGACGGCGTCGCGTTCGTCATCCTGTACAAGGCAATCGACCAGGTGCGCCAGTGCCTGGACACCATCGCCAACGACCCGGGTAGCCGCCGCATCCTGTTCCACGGCTGGAACTGCGCGCAACTGGACGAAATGGCACTGCCACCGTGTCACTTGCTGTACCAGTTCCACCCGAATGTCGAGACCAGGGAAATTTCCCTGACCCTCTACATCCGCTCGAACGACCTGGGGCTGGGCACGCCGTTCAACCTCACCGAAGGCGCGGCGCTGCTGTCGCTGTTTGGCCGCCTGACCGGCTATACACCGCGCTGGTTCACCTACTTCATCGGCGATGCCCATGTGTATGAAGACCACCTGGACATGCTCAACGAGCAGCTCAAGCGCGAGCCGCTGGAAGCGCCGAAGCTGGTCATCAGCGACCGTGTGCCGTCGTTTGCCGAGACTGGTAAATACGAGCCGGAGTGGCTGGAGAAGATCGAACCGAGTGATTTCTGGCTGGAAGGCTATGAGCACCATGCGCCGATGACAGCGCCGATGGCGGTCTGATAGATCTCCATTGTTTTAACTGGCCTCTTCGCGGGTGAACCCGCTCCCACAGGGTACTGCACAGGCGCTAAGTCGTGCGCGGTCCCTGGGGGAGCGGGTTCACCCGCGAAGCTTTTGGCTCAATGCCCGTGACTCCGCCCCACATGCGAATGTTCGGTATCCGGCACCGATACCGCCCCGTTTGTCTCCAGTTGCTGCAAGATCGCGCATTCACTCCCCTGCGTGTTGCAGCGCCGCCGCAGCTCCACCAGCTGCTCTTGCAATGCCACCAAGCCATCGATCCGCGCCTGAACATGCTCGATATGCTCGTCGATCAGCGCATTGACGCTGCCGCACGCGTCGTCGGGGCTGTCGCGCAGGCGTAGCAGGCTGCGAATTTCGTCCAGGGTCATGTCCAGCGTGCGGCAGTTGCGGATGAAGGTCAGCCGCTCCACATGGGCCTGGGTGTACAACCGGTAGTTGCCCTCGCTGCGCGCCGGCTCTGGCAGCAGGTTTTCACGCTCGTAGTAGCGGATGGTTTCCACCGCGCAGTCGGTGGCTTTGGCCAGTTCTCCGATCTTCATCACGAAATCTCCAGCAAGTGGCTTGACCCTATAGTGGCTACAGGGTGTTCACTTGGCAACAGGCTCAATTTAAGGATGACCCCATGAACCAGCCTGTCAGCCACGAACACAAGCACCCGCACGATCACGCTCATGGTGATGACGACCATGGCCATGCTGCCCACGGCCACAGCTGCTGCGGCGCCAAAACCGCGCCGCCGCTGGTGCAACTGAGCGAAACGGCCAGTGCCCAGGCACAACTCAGTCGTTTCCGCATCGATGCCATGGACTGCCCCACCGAGCAGACCCTGATTCAGGACAAACTGAGCAAGCTGGCCGGTATCGAACAGCTGGAATTCAACCTGATCAACCGCGTGCTTGGCGTGCGCCATACCTTGGACGGCACCGCCGATATCGAGCGGGCTATCGACAGCCTGGGCATGAAGGCCGAGCCGATTGCCGCCCAGGACGACGGCAGCGCCAGCGTGCCACAACCGGCCAAGGCCCGCTGGTGGCCACTGGCATTGTCGGGCGTCGCCGCGATCGCCGCCGAAATCGTGCACTTTGCTGCACTGGCCCCTGAGTGGGTGGTGGCGGGGCTGGCGCTTGCCGCGATCCTCGGTTGCGGCCTGGGTACCTACAAGAAGGGCTGGATTGCCCTGAAAAACCGTAACCTCAACATCAATGCGCTGATGAGTATCGCCGTGACGGGGGCCGTATTGATCGGCCAGTGGCCGGAAGCGGCTATGGTGATGGTGCTGTTCACCGTTGCCGAACTGATCGAAGCGCGCTCGCTGGACCGTGCGCGCAATGCCATTGGCGGGTTGATGCAGCTGACCCCGGACATGGCTACGGTGCAGCAGGCCGATGGCCAGTGGCGCGAGCTGGAAGTGCGTGAGGTGGCCATCGGCGCACTGGTGCGGGTGCGCCCCGGTGAGCGCATCGGCCTGGACGGTGAAGTGACCAGCGGGCAATCCAGCGTCGATCAGGCGCCGATTACCGGCGAAAGCCTGCCTGTGGAGAAGGGGGTGGGCGACAAGCTGTTCGCTGGCACCATCAACCAGGCGGGGGCGCTGGAGTTTCGCGTCACCGCCGCTGCCGGGCAGTCGACCCTGGCGCGGATCATCAAGGCTGTGGAGGAAGCGCAGGGCGCGCGGGCGCCTACCCAACGCTTCGTCGACCGTTTCTCGCGTATCTACACCCCGGTGGTATTCGCCATTGCCCTGGCCGTGGCGCTGTTACCCCCGCTGTTCATGGCTGGCGCCTGGTTCGACTGGGTTTACCGCGCCTTGGTGCTGCTGGTGGTGGCCTGCCCCTGCGCGCTGGTGATCTCGACTCCGGTGACCATCGTCAGTGGCCTGGCCGCCGCTGCGCGCAAAGGCATCCTGATCAAGGGTGGCGTGTACTTGGAGGGTGGTCGCCACCTGGATTTCCTGGCCCTGGACAAGACCGGCACCATCACCCATGGCAAGCCGGTGCAGACTGACGCCAAGGTGCTGGCGCCGCTGTTCGAAGACCGTGCGCAAGCCTTGGCGGCCAGCCTGGGCGAGCGTTCGGACCACCCGGTGTCCCGCGCCATTGCCGAGTTCGGCAAGCAGCAAGGCCTGGCCTTGAGCGAGGTCAGTGACTTCGCCGCCCTGGCCGGGCGTGGCGTGCGTGGTGTCATCGCCGGTGAGGTCTACCACTTGGGCAACCATCGCCTGGTCGAGGAACTGGGGCTGTGTTCGCCAGCGCTGGAGGCCCAACTGGATGCGCTGGAGCGCCAGGGCAAGACCGTGGTCCTGCTGCTCGACCGATCCGGCCCTCTGGCACTGTTCGCCGTGGCCGACACGGTCAAGGACAGCAGCCGTCAGGCGATCGCCGAATTGCATCAACTGGGTATCAAGACTGTCATGCTGACCGGTGACAATCCGCATACTGCGCAGGCCATTGCCGCCGTGGTGGGGATCGACCGCGCCGAGGGCAACCTGTTGCCGGCCGACAAGCTGAAAACCATTGAGGCGTTGTACGCCCAAGGCCATCGGGTAGGCATGGTCGGTGACGGCATCAACGACGCCCCGGCGCTGGCCCGCGCCGAAATCGGTTTTGCCATGGCTGCTGCCGGCACCGACACCGCCATCGAGACGGCTGATGTGGCGCTGATGGACGATGACTTGCGCAAAATCCCGGCCTTCGTCAGGCTGTCGCGCCAAAGTGCGGCGATCCTCATGCAGAACATCGTTCTGGCGTTGGGCATCAAGGCGATATTTCTGGCGATCACCTTTGCCGGCATGGCCACGATGTGGATGGCGGTGTTCGCTGATATGGGCGTGAGCTTGCTGGTGGTGTTCAACGGCTTGCGCCTTTTGCGCAAATAGAGGACGTGCATGCTGAGTTCCGAGCTGAAGGCCTTCTACATGGTGGCCCGTCTGGGCAGCATTACCCAGGCGGCGAAGAAGCTAGGCCTCAGCCAGCCCACGGTGACCACGCAGATCCGCAGCCTGGAAGGCCAGTACGCCGTGGAGTTGTTCTACCGCGGCGGGCGGCGCCTGGTGTTGAGCGAGGAGGGCTTACGCCTGCTGCCGATGGTCAAGGCGCTGCTGCAGCAGGAAGCCGACATCGAGTTCGAGCTGCGCAACAGTGGTCAGGCCCAGGGCAGCCTGCGCATTGCGGCCACTGCGCCTTACTACATTCTCGACCTGGTCAAGATCTATCGCGAACGCTTGCCGCAGGTTGAAGTGGCGGTGGAGATCGGCAACTCGCAGCAGGTGCTGGAAATGCTCGAGGATTACCGGGTGGATATTGCCGCGTCGTCGCAATGGGTGGAGGACGCGCGGTTGGTGCGGCGGATACTGGGCACTGACCCCTTGGTGGTGGCGGTGCACCGCAACCACCCTCTGGCCCAACGCCAGACGGTGTCGATCGAGGTGGTGTCGGGGCATTGCCTGCTGATGCGCGAGAAGGGCTCGACCACACGCAAGCTGACCGAGCAGATGATGCAGGAGGCCGGGGTCAAGGCCGGCGCCCTGATGGAGATCGGCAGTCGCGAGTCGATCCGCGAAGCGGTGCTGCGCAATATCGGCATCAGCGTGATTGCCCGTCATGAGGTGCCGCACAACCCCGAACTCCGGGTGCTGGCGCTGGAGAATGCGCCGGTGATGCACGAGTACCTGTATTGCCTGAAGGAGCGGCGCCAGGCCCGGTTGCCGGCGGCATTCCTGGGGGTGGCGCAGGAAGTGGCCGGTTCGCAGTTCTAGATTTTTGCTGGCTTCTTCGCGGGTAAACCCGCTCCTACATTTCAGCGTACCCGCGTGCCTGCATTTTCCGCGAACATGCATGCCGTTGTAGGAGCGGGTTTACCCGCGAAGAGGCCGGCACAGGCCACTACTAAATCTGCCTATACCACTATCACCGGCTTTTGCCTTAAAGCCACAGAACCTTCGCACAGCCTGCCTAGCATGGCCCCATCTCTTCGATGAGGCCATGCCATGAACCACACCACCCCCGGCGCACAGATAAAAGTGTGCAACATCCACAAGCGCTTCGGTGCCTTTACGGCGCTCAACGATGTCTCGCTGGACATCGCCGCGGGCGAACTGGTGTGCCTGCTCGGCCCGTCCGGTTGTGGCAAGACCACGCTGCTGCGCTGCATTGCCGGCCTGGAGCGCCAGGACCGCGGTACGCTGTACATCGGCGAACGCGATATCTCCAAGCTGTCACCCCAGGCGCGGGACTACGGCATCCTGTTCCAGTCCTATGCGCTGTTTCCCAACCTTACCGTCGAAGCCAATATCGCCTATGGCCTGACGGGCAGTGGTCGCGAGCAGGGCCGTCAGCGGGTGGCCGAAATGCTCGAACTGGTTGGCCTGTCTGGCAGCGAGAAGAAGTACCCAGGCCAGCTCTCCGGTGGCCAGCAGCAACGTGTGGCCCTGGCCCGCGCGCTGGCACCGTCGCCATCGCTGCTGCTGCTCGATGAGCCGATGTCGGCGCTGGACGCCCGGGTGCGCGAGCACTTGTGCACCGAACTGCGTCAGCTGCAGCGCCAACTGGGCATCACCACGTTGATGGTTACCCACAACCAGGACGAGGCCATGTTGATGGCCGACCGCATTGCGGTGATGAACAACGGTCAGGTCGAGCAGTACGCCACCCCGCAGGAAATCTACGACCACCCGGCCACGCCGTTCGTGGCCGAGTTCGTCGGCCAGGGCAACTGGCTGCCGTTCCAGCGCCGCAGCGACAGCCATGCCCTGGTCGGCGACATGAACATGCGCCTGGCGCCGGGTTCAGCCCAGGCCAGCAGTGGCCGGCTGTTCTGCCGCCCGGAGGCGATCACGGTCAACCCGGTGGTGCACGAAGAAAACCTGTTCCCGGCCATGGTCCGCGAAATCACCTTCCTCGGTAACCGCTGCCGCATGAGCTTTGAACTCAAGGCCCTGCCAGGCCATGCCCTGCTGGCCGAACTGGCCCCCGAGGCCATGCCGCGCCTGGGTTCGCAGGACATCTGGGTGGCATTGCCGCCGCAGAGCCTGCAGGTGTTTGCCTGAGATGGCCGCGCCAATGTCCCTGCCGTTGAGCCAGGCCAACGTCGCGCCGCGTGCAGGCATCGCCCTGGGTGACCGGCTGTTCGTCATCGGCGGCAAGAGCCTGCTGCTGATTCTGTTGGTGCTGGCCGTGCTGATGCCGTTGCTGGCGATCTTCTGGCGTGGTTTCAGCGGTGAAGCGGGCCAGGGCGGTGGCTTGCTGGCGGCCCGTGAATTGTTCACCAGCGCCAGCTTCCATTGGTTGCTTGGCAACAGCCTGTCGGTGGCCTTCACTGTAGCGGCCATTGTGGTACCGCTGGCCTATTTGTTCGCCTTTGCCCTGCAACGCACGTTGATCCCGGCCAAGGGCCTGTGGCGGGGGATTTCGCTGCTGCCATTGCTGGCGCCGTCGATGCTGCCGGCGATCGCCCTGGTCTACCTGTTTGGCAATCAGGGCCTGCTGCGTGGGTTGCTCAGCGACAATATCTACGGCTTCTGGGGCATCGTGCTGGGCGAGGCCATCTACACCTTCCCGCATGCGCTGATGATTCTGCTGTCGGCACTGTCACTGGCCGATGCTCGCCTGTTCGATGCGGCCTCCAGCATGGGGGCAGGCTCGTGGCGGGCGTTCACCAGCATCACCTGGCCAGCCTCGCGCCAGGCAGTATTCGCGGCGTTCTGCCTGGTATTCACGCTGACTATCACAGACTTCGGTGTACCGGTCGTGGTGGGGGGCGATTATCAAGTGCTGGCGCTGGAAGCTTACAAGGCGGTGGTGGGCCAGCAACAGTTCGGCCGTGGTGCGCTGATCGGCATGGTGCTGCTGTTGCCGGCCCTGTTCAGCTTTACCGTCGACGCCTGGCTGCGTAGACGCCAGGGCGACGCCATGGGTGGCCGTGCGCAGGTGTTCGAACCCAAGCCATCACGCGGCCGCGATGCCTGCTTCCTGACCATTGTGCTGCTGGTGTGCGCGGCGTTGCTGGTGGTGATCGGTATGGCGGTGTACTCCTCGCTGGTCACTTTCTGGCCCTACAACCTGTCGTTGTCGCTGCGCCACTACCTGTTCGAAGACACTGCCGGTGGCGGCTGGCTGGCCTACCGCAATAGCGTGACCATGGCCATTGGCACCGCACTGATCGGCAGCATCGTGATCTTTACCGGCGCCTACCTGATGGAGAAGACCCAGAGCCAACGCCTGCTCAACCATGCGCTGCGCCTGCTCAGCTTCATCCCCATGGCCGTGCCGGGCCTGGTGCTGGGCCTGGGCTACGTATTCTTCTTCAACCTGAACGGTAACCCGCTGCATGTGCTGTACGGCGGCATGGGGTTGCTGGTGGTGTGCACCATTGCCCATTACCTGACCACCGCGCAGATGACCGCGACCACCGCCCTGCGCCAGCTCGACGGCGAGTTCGAGGCTGCCGCGATGTCGCTGAAAGCGCCGCTGTACAGGCACTTCCTGCGCGTGACCGTGCCGATCTGCCTGCCGGCACTGCTGGATATCATCCGCTACCTGTTCGTATCGGCAATGACCACCGTGTCGGCAGCGATTTTCCTGTACAGCCCCGACACCCTCCTGGCTGCCGTTGCCGTGCTGAACATGGACGACGCCGGCAACGTTGGCGGGGCCGCTGCCATGTCCACCTTGATCCTGCTGACCAGTGCCGGCGCTTCACTGTTGCTGGCTGCAGCCTCGCGCGGCCTGCTGCGCCGCTCCCAAGCCTGGCGCCAACGCGCCGCGACCGTCTGACCTGAAAGGAACCTACCCATGCACAAGCACATTGCCCTTGCCGCTGCCGTTTCCGCCGTGTTCAGCCTGCAGGCTTCGGCCGCTGCTACCCAGCTGACGGTCTACACCGCTCTGGAAGCCGAGCAGCTGAAAACCTACAAACAGGCCTTCGAGAAAGCCAACCCGGATATCGAGATCAAGTGGGTGCGTGATTCCACCGGCATCATCACTGCCAAGCTGCTGGCGGAGAAAGAGCGCCCGCAAGCCGACGCTGTGTGGGGGCTGGCGGCATCGAGCCTGGCCATCCTCGATCAGAACGGCATGCTCGAAGCTTATGCGCCCAAGGACCTGGGCAAGATTTCCGGCAATTATCGTGACGCCGCCAACCCGCCAGCCTGGGTCGGCATGGACGTGTGGGCCGCCACCATTTGCTTTAACACCATCGAGGCCGAGAAACAGGGCCTGAGCAAACCGGTGAGCTGGCAGGACCTGACCAAGCCTGAGTACAAAGGCAAGATTGTCATGCCCAACCCGGCCTCGTCCGGCACCGGCTTCCTGGATGTCAGTGCCTGGTTGCAAACCTTTGGCGAGCCGCAGGGCTGGGCCTACATGGATGCGCTGCACCAGAACATCGGCCAGTACGTCCATTCCGGCTCCAAACCGTGCAAGTTGGCGGCGGCGGGCGAGTTCCCGATCGGTATTTCGTTCGAATACCCGGCCGTTCAGCTCAAGCGCCAAGGCGCGCCGTTGGACATCGTGTTGCCAAAGGAGGGTTTGGGCTGGGAGATCGAGGCAACCGCAGTGATCAAAGGCTCGCCCAAGGCCGATGCGGCCAAGCGCCTGGCCGATTTCTCGGCCAGCCCGGCGGCCATGGAGCTGTACAAGGAAAACTTCGCCGTACTGGCCGCGCCGGGCATCGCCAAGCCGCAAACCGAGCTGCCGGCGGATTATGAGCAGCGGTTGATCAAGAACGACTTTGTCTGGGCTTCTAAAAACCGTGACCAGATTCTGGCCGAATGGCGCAAGCGCTATGACGGCAAGTCGGAGAAGGTGGCCCAGCAGTAACGCTTCACTATTGCAGGGCCGGCCTCTTCGCGGGTAAACCCGCTCCTACACAGATTGGTGGTGGGCACACATCGGGGGTTGGACACAGGCCGCCGTGTAGGTGCGGGTTCACCCGCGAAGAGGCCGGCCCTGCTGGCCAATCTCCACCCGCCGTTCACCGTTGCCGCCGCCACCGTATTCGCGGGTAAACCCGCTCCTACGCAGATTGGGGGTGGGCACACTACACAGGCCGCCGTAGGAGCGGGTTTACCCGCGAAAGGGTCGACCCTGCTGGCTCAAATCTGTGAAACCAGCGCCTCCAGCTGTTCCTGCCGCTCAGCCTGATTCAGCTTCGCCCCGGGATTCAGGGTGGACCATTGCGGGTGCGCCCGCGCCTTGACCAGCGCCTCCGGCAACTTGCCCTCACGCCAGGCCTTTTCATCCAGCTCACCCAGCCTGATGCTGTCCTGCGCCGCATGCCCGCGGTTATCCAGCGCCACCATCAACTGCTGCTGACGCAAGGCCAGCAAACGCAATACAGTGTCGTCCACGGTCAGCTCGCGCTTGCCCTTGAGCTTGCCCATCAACCGTGCCCCATAGTTGCGCGCCGTCTGCAGCGCGCCACCGGCAATCGCCCCGGCCAGCGCCGCTGCGCCGAGGGTAAGGCCACCAACCAGCAAATCGACCCCGGCACCGGCCGCAGCACCCGCCGCCACACCGCTGCCCAGGCGCACGCCCAGCAGTTTCAACGTCTCTGAATTGAACAAATCATCGCCCCAGCGGCCGTCCAGCAACGGCAGGTCGCTGGCATGGGCATCCTCGCGTCGGAAGGCATACAGCTTGAGCAAGGCTTCGACGCAGCGTTGTTCACGTTGGCGAATGTCCTGGCGCAGCGCCGCGATGGCCCGGGCTTCTGCCGCCGGTTCGGCCTCGACACTGCGCCGGCATGCAGCGCAATCGAGCAGCAGTTCGGCGATCAGGCGCTTGCCGCTGTGCCGGCGTGCCAAGCGCTGCGCCTGTTGGTCGTCGATCAGCCGTTGCAGCGCCGGGCGGGCGTTTTCCAGCAGCAGCGCCAGGCTTTCATACAAACGGCGCTCGCCATCTTCCGGCGGGGCCACGCTGTCGAACCGCACCAATGCGTGAAGCCCAAGCCGGGCAAGGGCTTCACGCCATTCCGGTTCGCGGTGCTGGCTACTGGCGACGAAGTTGAGCACCGGCAGCAACGGCTTGCCGCAGTTGGCCAGTACTTCCAGTTCGTCGCGGTACTTGGCCAGCACCGGCTCGCGCGCATCGATTACATACAGCCCGGCATTACTGGCCAGCAGTTGGCGCAATACCTTGGCCTCCTGCTCGAAACGTTGGCGCGCTTCGCTGCCCTGCAGAAAACGCTCCAGCCGGGCCGGGCCGTCCAGGCGCTCGCCCGGGCGTTCCAGACGTTCAAGGTAGTCGAGCAGGGCGATGGCATCTTCCAGGCCGGGCGTGTCGTACAGCTCCAGCAAGGGTTCACCGTCCACAGACAGCCGCGCACCTTCCACATGGCGGGTAGTGCTGGGGCGGTGGGACACTTCGCCAAAACCGACGTCGCGGGTCAGGGTGCGCAGTAGCGAGGTTTTGCCAACATTGGTATGGCCGACCACGGCCAGTTTCAGTGGCTCAGTCATGGCCATGCTCCAGCCAGGTCAGCGGTGAGGTGTCGGCATGTTGCAGGCCAAGGCGGTCAAGGGCTTCGTGCCAATCGCCCAGGCGCTCGGCATCGAGGGGCTGGCCTGGTGCAGCCTGCAGCAGCCAGATACGGGTTGCGCCGGCATTGCGCGCCAGTTCGGCGAGCAGCGCCAAACTGCCGCGGTCCGGCGAGCGACGTGGGTCGCAGGCGATGGCCAGGCGTGCCGGTGGGAAGCGGCTGAGCTGTTCCAACAGCCGGTTGCGTGATTCGCGGCTGTCGAGCACGCCGGCATCGGTCACGCTTTTGGGCAGGGCGGGTGGCCAGGGGCGCTGGTCGTCCAGCTCCAGGCCCACCAGCAGGGCACCGCTGCTGCCGCTTTCCAGCTGCCCGGCGGCAAACTGCGGCAAGGCTTGCGGGGCAGCATCCTGCACGCCCATGCGTTCGCTGCGCGGCATCAGTGCCTCGCGCAGTTGCGCGTAGCCGGGCAACCCCAGGTCCAGCGTCAGGCGTTCACGGCCCTGGCGCCAGCGCCACAGGCATAGCCCGGCCAGCAGCAGGCGGGGCAGCAGGCCGTATACCAGCACCACGCCGAGCAGCCAGCTGGCCCAGGCCTGGCGGGCCACGTCCAGGGCTGGCAGGCTGTCGCCGCTGGCGCGGATCATGGCTTCGTCGGGCACGGCGAAGCCCAGCAACGAGGGGAGGACGCCCAGCGCTTGGGTCAGGTGAATGAACGGCTCGGCGGCGAGCAAGGTGGTTTCCCAGACAAAGCCATAGCGCCGGGTCGCCAGCAAGACCAGTAGCATGCCCAGCGCGGTGAGCATCGCCAGCAGCCACAGGCCGTGTACCAACAGGCCGAGCAGCCACCGGTTGAGGCGTTGACGTTGCAGCAGCACCAGCAGCGCTGGCGCCAGGTGCGCGGCCTTGGCATCGCGGGCAAAGCGTTCGCTTAGCCACAGCCACAAGCGGCCCAGCCCTGCGCCATGCTCGCCGCTCAGGGCAAAACCCATGCCCCAGCCAAGTAGCATCAGCAGGTTCAGCCCGAGCAGGCTGCCCAGCGCCCAGAACACATTCACCGGGCGCTGCCCGTCACCGAGGGCGGCCAGCCCCAGGCCCGCGCCGCTGAGCACGGCCATCAGCAACAAGGCCAGCAGCGCCAGGCGCGCGCCCTGCTTCCAATGGCGCAGGGCGCCGGTCATGTCATCGCGCTCGGCCAGGAACAGCGCACGTGTTTCGATGCGCGTGACCAGGTCGCCACCTAGCTGGCGGGCGTAGCGGTTGGCTTCCTGGTCTTCCAGCGGGCCGGCATGTTCTTCGCGCAGGCGTACCGCTTCGGTGAGCCAGCGCTTGTCCAGTGGCGTGGGTGCAGTCACAAGGTCTTCCATTGCACAGGTCAAGGCAGAAGCATAACCCACACGCCCGGTGCTATCCTCGCCGGCATGAATACATCACTCCCCCTCAGCCTGATCGCGGCTTATGCCGAGAACCGCGTGATCGGCATCGACAACTCCATGCCCTGGCATTTGCCGGGGGACTTCAAGTACTTCAAGGCCACCACCCTGGGCAAGCCGATCATCATGGGGCGCAAGACCTGGGACTCGCTGGGGCGGCCGCTGCCTGGGCGGCTGAACATCGTGGTCAGCCGCCAGCCGGGGCTTGAGCTTGCAGGTGCCGAAGTGTTCGCCTCGCTTGAAGAGGCGTTGGTGCGGGCCGAGCAGTGGGCGCGCGAGCAGGGCGTCGGTGAGCTGATGCTGATTGGTGGGGCGCAGCTGTATGGGCAGGCGCTGGAGAAGGGGCTGGTCAGCCGCATGTACCTGACGCGGGTTGAGTTGGCGCCAGAGGGGGATGCGTGGTTCCCGGCGTTTGATGAAGGGCAGTGGAGGCTGACTTCTAGCGAGGCACAGGCTGAGGAAGGTAAGCCGGTGTATCACTTCGAGGTTTGGGATAAGGGGTGAGATTGTTGGGGGCTGCTCTGCAGCCCTTCGCGGGTGAACCCGCTCCTACAACGGCCTGTGTCCGACCCCCGATGTGTATCCACCACCCTGTAGGAGCGGGTTTACCCGCGAATACGGTAGCGGCGGCAACGGTGGACGGCGAGTGAAATTGGTCAGCAGGCCTGGCCCTTTCGCGGGTAAACCCGCTCCTACGGGGGACCGCAGGGTGTTCAGATTTTGAGCAAGACACAAGCGGCCTTGTTGCGAAAGGGGCGCAACGCGCCCCCGGCAATCTATCAGGTGTGGCTCAGCTCGGCATGTTCATCACCGGCCAGCACTGCCTTGTCAGTCTCTTTCAACAGCTGGCTGGTGACAACGCCCGCCGTCATCGAACCGTTCACGTTCAACGCCGTACGACCCATGTCGATCAGCGGCTCCACCGAAATCAGCAACGCCACCAGTTCCACCGGCAAGCCCATGGCTGGCAGCACGATCAGCGCGGCAAAGGTGGCACCGCCGCCCACGCCGGCAACCCCTGCAGAGCTCAGCGTGACGATGGCCACCAGGGTAGCGATCCACAGCGGGTCGAAGGTGTCGATGCCCACCGCTGGCGCGACCATCACCGCCAGCATGGCAGGATAGAGCCCGGCACAGCCGTTCTGGCCAATGGTGGTGCCGAACGATGCGCTGAAGCTGGCGATCGATTGCGGCACGCCCAGACGGCGGGTTTGTGCTTCGATGTTCAGCGGAATGCTGGCGGCGCTGGAGCGGCTGGTGAAGGCGAAGGTCAGCACCGGCCACACCTTGCGGAAGAAGCGCAGCGGGCTCACGCCGGTGGCGGCGAGGATGATGCCGTGCACCACGAACATCAACCCCAGGCCCAGGTACGACACCACCACGAAGCTGCCCAGCTTGAGGATGTCCTCCGTGTTGGAACTGGCCACTACTTTGGTCATCAACGCCAGCACGCCATAGGGGGTCAGCTTCATCACGACCCGCACCAGGCGCATTACCCAGGCCTGCAGGGTGTCGATGGCCGACAGGGCGCGCTCGCCCTTCTCGGCGTCGTCCTTGATCAACTGGAGCGCGGCCAGGCCGAGGAACACGGCAAAAATCACCACGCTGATGATCGAGGTCGGCTTGGCCCGCGCCAGGTCGCCTACCGGGTTGCTGGGGATGAACGACAGCAGCAGTTGCGGGATGTTGAGGTCGGCAACCTTGCCCGCGTAGTCACTGTGGATAACCTGCATGCGTGCGCTTTCCTGGGCGCCGGCCACCAGGCCCTCGGCGCTGAGGCCGAACAGGTTGGTCAACACAATGCCGATCAGGGCGGCAATGGCCGTGGTCAGCAGCAGGGTGCCGATGCTCAGCACGCTGATGCGGCCCAGCGAAGAGGCAGTGTGCAAACGTGCCACGGCACTGAGGATCGAGGCGAAGATCAGCGGCATGACGATCATCTGCAGCAGGCCGACATAGCCGTTGCCGACCAGATCGAGCCAGGCGATGGTTGCCTTGAGCACGGGGTGGCCAGCGCCATAGATCGTGTGCAGCACAAGGCCGAAGACCACGCCCAGCACCAGGCCAAGCAGTACCTTCTTGGCCAGGCTCCAGTCGGTGCGGCGGGTTTGTGCCAGGCCCAGCAACAGGGCCAGGAACGCCAGCAGGTTGAGTGACAGCGGCAGGTTCATTGAAGCTCCAGCAGAAAAAAGCAGAAGTGGCATCGCCTCTGTGAGCGATTGCGAACGGAAATGCTAACAGCCTGAAAACAAACGAATTTATACCCAAATGGAATTTGCATAGTCGTTTATGGAATAACGGGATGTCGCAGATTGCAATGAACAAGGCGTTTGCGGCTGCCTGGAGGTCGTTATCGGGGGCTTGCAGTGGGGAATGTTGCACTAGCGTTTCTGGGTCATTTCAGGAGATTCGTACATGAAAGTCGCTGTGAAAGCCGCCGCCATTGGCCTGTCCCTGCTGTTCAGTATCGAAACCTTCGCCACGGAGCTCAAACACTGGCCCGCCGACGCGGCCAAACAGCTCGACAGCATGATCGCCGCCAATGCCAACAAGGGTAACTACGCGGTATTCGACATGGACAACACCAGTTACCGCTATGACCTGGAAGAAGCCTTGCTTCCGTTCATGGAAAACAAAGGCCTGCTAAGCCGCGACAAGCTCGACCCTTCGTTGAAGCTGATGCCGTTCAAGGACACTGCCGAGCACAAGGAAAGCCTGTTCAGTTATTACTACCGGCTGTGTGAAATCGATGACATGGTCTGCTACCCGTGGGTAGCCCAGGTGTTCTCCGGCTTTACCTTGCAGGCGCTGAAGGTGCAGGTGGATGAGCTGATGGCTTCGACCAAGCCGATCCCCAGCACCTATTACGAAGGCGACCAGGTCAAGGCCATCGAGGTTCAGCCGCCCAAGGTCTTCAAGGGCCAGGCCGAGCTGTACAACAAGCTGATGGAGAACGGCATCGAGGTCTATGTGATTTCGGCGGCCTCCGAGGAGCTGGTGCGCATGGTCGCCTCGGACCCCAAGTATGGTTACAACGTGAAGCCCCAGAACGTGATTGGCGTGAGCCTGCTGCTCAAGGACCGCGCCAGCGGACAGCTGACCACTGCGCGCAAGCAGATCAGCGCCGGGCACTACGATGCCAAGGCTAACGAGGGCCTGGAGCTGACCCCTTACCTGTGGACCCCAGCCACCTGGATGGCGGGCAAGCAGGCGGCGATCCTTACCTACATCGATGAGTGGAAGAAACCGGTGCTGGTGGGCGGCGACACGCCGGCCAGCGATGGCTACATGCAGTTCCACGGGGTGGATGTAGGCAAAGGTGGTATCCACCTGTGGATAAACCGCAAGGCCAAGTACATGGACCAGCTCAACGGGATGATTGCCAAAAATGCAGCGGCGCAGGCCAAGGAAGGGTTGCCGGTGACGGCAGACAAGAACTGGGTGATCGTCACGCCGGAGCAAATCCAGTAACGGGAATATCAACCATCGCGGCCCACAATGAGGGTCTGGGCCGCTTTCTGGTCAATGTTCTGTGCCAACAGGGTCACTTGTTCAATGGCACTTTCACGAATCCTGGCGCCCTCAGGGCCGAGGGTCTGTTCGACCACTACACTGTGCGCTTGGTTAATCCCAACGAAGCGAAACCATGTGTCGATGAAGGTTTTTTCCAGGCCAAAAAACTGGTCGGGTGTCTGTGAGGTGGGCCCGTACCCCAAACCACGGGTGTAGATGGCAACCGCTCGACGCCCGCCAAGCATGCCGTTCAGCCCGTGTTCATCGAAGGTGAACAGCACGTCTTTGTGCGAAATTGCGTCGATCAGGTGCTTGAGCTTGTACGGAATGCCGAAATTCCACAACGGTACGCTGAACACCAAGGTATCCGCCCGGTGGAACCGTTGAGCGAGGGTCTTGATCCGATCCCATGCAGCGGCCTGTGCGGTTGACAGCGGGGCATCGCCAAGCCCTGCGTATTTCGCCGCGAGCAAGGCGCCATCTACTTCAGGCAGGTCGCATTCCCAAGGATTCAGGTGGTCGATTTCCACCGCTTTGCGCTCGGCCAATGCCGCCAGGAATGCGTCGGTAATCTGAGCGGAAACGGACCGCTCTCCTCTGGGTGAGGCGCAGACATACAAGATACGTTCAACCACGGGGCTTCTCCCAGGTAGTGTTGATGAGCCTTGCCTGACGCTTCACCGCCCAGGCGTTCGGCGCACAGTCTGATTCAGGGCGATTCATTATAGAAATGACGTATGCTCGCGAGATTGAGTGAGATAGGTGATGAATCTGTGTTCGATACTGTGCTTTTGCGGAGCTTGATTGCCGTTGCCGACACCGGTGGTTTCACCCGCGCTGCGCACAGGCTGCACCTTACGCAGTCGGCGATCAGCGCTCATATTCGGCGGCTTGAACGCGAAGCTGGACAAAAATTGCTGGAGCGTACGACCCGCTCGGTCAGCCTGACACCCGCAGGCGCTCGGTTGGCAGGCTATGCCCGCACCATCCTGGCGTTGCACGATGATGCCCGCGCAAGCCTTGGAGCAGGGCGGCGGGTGTCAGGCACGGTGTACGTGGGGTTGAGCGAGGAAATGGTGAAAGCCCCGATCATCGACTGCATGCGTCGTTTTTCGGTGGCACATCCCGATGCAGAGGTGTCCCTGACCGTCGGCCTGACTGGGGAGTTGCTCTCGCTCGTCCACTCGGGTGGGCTGGATATTGTATTGGGCAGCCGCTGCAGCGATGAAGAACGGGGCGAGGTGCTTTGGTCCGAGCCATTGGTGTGGGCGAGAGGGCCGATTGCGCTGGGCAGCGATGAGGTCACCACGCCTGTGCCCTTGGCGGTATTTTCTGATCAATGCCCTTATCGGGCCGCAGCTATCGAGGCCTTGGTACGCGCCGGGCGGCAATGGCGCATCGTTTGCCAGAGCCCAAGTGTCGGCGGGCTGATGACCGCCGTAAGTGGCGGGCTTGGGGTAACGCCTGTCACACGATCGTCTGCTCTGGCTGCCGGCCTGGTGGAAGTGTCGACGTTGCCAACCTTGCCTCAAGCGCAGTTCGTGCTGACGTCGGCGGCGACACCGAAGCGCTCGGCTGCCCTGCTGCTGGCGCAATTACGCCAATGTGTCGCGAAGGGAGAGCTTTGATCCGGCCTTTATCCACAGGCAAAAAAAACCGGCGTACGAGACGCCGGTTGTGCAAATGCCAGAAAAGCCCTTACAGCCCTTCGAGCATTGCCTTGTTACGCACTGCGCCTTTGTCGGCACTGGTGGCCAGCAGGGCATAGGCCTTGAGCGCGGTGGTCACCTTGCGTGGACGGACCTCGGCTGGCTTCCAGCCCTTCTTGTCCTGTTCGACACGGCGTTCCGCCAGCTCTTCATCGCTGACCAGCAGGTTGATCGAACGGTTAGGGATGTCGATCAGTACCTTGTCGCCGTCGCGCACCAGGCCGATGGCGCCGCCCGCCGCGGCCTCTGGCGAGGCGTGGCCGATCGACAGGCCCGAGGTACCGCCCGAGAAGCGACCGTCGGTGAGCAGGGCGCAGGCCTTGCCCAGGCCTTTGGACTTGAGGTACGAGGTCGGGTAGAGCATTTCTTGCATGCCCGGGCCGCCTTTCGGGCCTTCGTAGCGGATGATGACGATGTCGCCGGCTTTCACCTCGTCGGCGAGGATGCCGCGCACGGCGCTGTCCTGGCTTTCGAAGATCTTCGCGGTGCCCTCGAACACGTGGATCGATTCGTCCACACCGGCCGTTTTGACCACGCAGCCATCCAGTGCGATGTTGCCGTACAGCACGGCCAGGCCGCCCTCTTGCGAGTAGGCGTGTTCGAAGCTGCGGATGCAGCCGTTTTCACGGTCGTCGTCGAGGGTTTCCCAACGGGTCGACTGGCTGAATGCGGTCTGGGTCGGGATACCGGCCGGGCCGGCCTTGAAGAAGGTGTGCACCGCTTCGTCATCGGTCTGGGTGATGTCCCATTTGGCGATGGCTTCTTCCATGCTGCGGCTGTGCACGGTCGGCAGGTCGGTGTGCAGCAGGCCACCACGGGCCAGCGAACCGAGGATGCTGAAGATGCCGCCGGCGCGGTGGACGTCTTCCATGTGGTACTTCTGGATGTTTGGCGCCACTTTGCACAGCTGCGGCACTTTGCGTGACAGGCGGTCGATGTCGCGCAGGTCGAACGCCACTTCACCTTCCTGTGCTGCGGCCAGCAGGTGCAGGATGGTGTTGGTCGAGCCGCCCATGGCGATGTCCAGCATCATGGCGTTTTCGAACGCTTTGAAGTTGGCGATGCTGCGTGGCAGGACCGACTCGTCATTCTCGCCGTAGTAGCGCTTGCACAGCTCGACGATGGTGCGGCCGGCCGTGAGGAACAGCTGCTCGCGGTCGGAGTGGGTGGCCAGGGTCGAACCGTTGCCCGGCAGGGCCAGGCCCAGGGCTTCGGTCAGGCAGTTCATCGAGTTGGCGGTGAACATGCCGGAGCACGAACCGCAGGTCGGGCAGGCGCTGCGCTCGTATTCGGCGACTTTTTCGTCGGAGGCCGTGGAGTCGGCCGCGATGACCATGGCATCGACCAGGTCCAGGCCGTGGCTGGCCAGCTTGGTCTTGCCGGCTTCCATCGGGCCGCCGGAAACGAAGATCACCGGGATGTTCAGGCGCAGGGCGGCCATCAGCATGCCGGGGGTGATCTTGTCGCAGTTGGAGATGCAGACGATGGCGTCAGCGCAGTGCGCATTGACCATGTACTCCACCGCGTCGGCAATGATTTCGCGGCTTGGCAGCGAGTACAGCATGCCGTCGTGGCCCATGGCGATGCCGTCATCGACCGCGATGGTGTTGAATTCCTTGGCCACGCCACCGGCGCGTTCGATTTCGCGAGCCACCAGCTGGCCCAGGTCCTTCAGGTGCACGTGGCCCGGAACGAACTGGGTGAACGAGTTGGCGATGGCGATGATCGGTTTCTTGAAGTCTTCGTCCTTCATCCCGGTGGCGCGCCAAAGGGCACGGGCGCCGGCCATGTTGCGGCCTTGGGTGGAAGTCTTGGAACGATAATCAGGCATGAAACACTCCTGGCGGCTTAATCAGGTCACAAATAGGGGAGTGAGCTTCTCTTGTCCTTTGCGCCGCAGGCCGGTTGCCACTGGCACGGATGGGGCCAAGACCGCGCGGGATCGCCGCGTGCTTGACCAGAGCTCATAAACCCGCCGGGGATGACTGGCGATGAATAGGCCGATTCTACACCGCTGGCGCGGTGAGGGAATGCAGATGTGGATGGTTGGCGGGGGGATTGCGGCAGGAAAGGGCCGCTGGGCGGCCCTTTTTGGCAGATATCAGCTGTTTGGCAGTAACCGGCAGGTGATGCTTTTGATGTAGCGGGTTTCGGCGATGGCCGGGTGTACCGGGTGATCCGGGCCCTGACCGCCTCGCTCGAGCAGCTGCATGTTGCGGTCCAGGTGGCGGGCGCTGGTCAGCAGGATGTTGTTCAGGTCGTCCTCGGGCAGGTGCATCGAGCACGAGGCGCTGACGAGGATGCCGTCTTTGTTCAACATGCGCATGGCCTGTTCGTTCAGGCGGCGGTAGGCCGCTTCGCCGTTTTTCAGGTCCTTCTTGCGCTTGATGAAGGCAGGTGGGTCGGCAATGATCACGTCGAAGCGTTCTTCGGCCGCCTTGAGCTCGCGCAGGGCTTCGAACACGTCGCCTTCGATGCAGGTCAGCTTCTCGCTGATGCCGTTCAGTGCAGCGTTACGCTCCACGCCGTCCAGGGCAAAGCCCGAGGCATCGACGCAGAACACTTCGCTGGCGCCGAAGGCACCGGCCTGCACGCCCCAGCCGCCGATATAGCTGAACAGGTCGAGTACACGCTTGCCCTTCACGTACGGTGCCAGGCGGGCGCGGTTCATGCGGTGGTCGTAGAACCAGCCCGTCTTCTGGCCTTCGCGCACCGGAGCTTCGAACTTGACGCCGTTCTCTTCCAGCGGCACCCAGTCCGGCACTTCGCCGTAGACGGTCTCGACATAGCGCTGCAGGCCTTCGGCGTCGCGCGCGGCGGAATCGTTCTTGAACAGGATGCCGCTGGGCTTGAGCACCTGCACCAGTGCGGCGATCACATCATCCTTGTGCGCTTCCATGGTGGCCGAGGCCAACTGCACCACGAGGATATCGAAGAAACGGTCGACCACCAGGCCCGGGAGCAGGTCGGAGTCACCGTAGACCAGGCGGTAGCACGGCTGGTCGAACAGGCGCTCGCGCAGCGACAGGGCGACGTTCAGGCGGTGTACCAGCAGCGACTTGTCCAGCGGCAGCTTGATGTCGCGTGACAGCAGGCGGGCGCAGATCAGGTTGTTCGGGCTCAGTGCGACGATGCCCAGCGGCTTGCCGTTGGCTGCCTCGAGAATGGCCTGCTGACCCGCCTGGAAGCCTTGCAAAGGGGTTGCGCTGACATCGACTTCGTTGCTGTAGACCCACAGGTGGCCGGCGCGCAGGCGGCGGTCGGCATTGGCTTTGAGGCGAAGGCTGGGCAGGGACATGACGTCGCTCCGGGAAAAAGAGCGGGATTATAGCGTGTCTGCTGTGCTTCCGCCTTTAGAGGTGTGGTAACTGGGAGCGCTTAGAGGGTTAAAATGCCGCGTCCTAAACGAGTGTGTACGTATGTCCCAAGAACTCAGCGCCGAACAGATCCAGCAAGCCTTGCAAGGCATCACCATCCCGCCTCAACCGCAGATCATGGTCGATCTGCAGTTCGAGCAGTACATGCCTGACCCAGACCTGGAAACCATCGCCAAGCTGATTTCCCAGGACCCGGGCCTCTCTGGCGCCTTGCTCAAGCTGGTCAACTCTCCGCACTTCGGTTTGTCCAACAAGATTGGTTCGATCCAGCGTGC
Source organism: Pseudomonas sp. NBRC 111139 (assembly GCF_001753955.1). NCBI lineage: Bacteria > Pseudomonadati > Pseudomonadota > Gammaproteobacteria > Pseudomonadales > Pseudomonadaceae > Pseudomonas > Pseudomonas sp. NBRC 111139. Next base: position 23,473 of record NZ_BCBP01000035.1, on the reverse strand, counting down.
GGTGAACCTGCTGGGGAGCCGTTCGATCATCAACCTGATCAACGCCCAGTCGATCAAGGGCGAGATGAGTGACGAGACCATCGTTACCCTCAACCGCTTCTGGGATACCGCCCAGGACGTCGCGATGACCTGCCTGACGCTGGCCAAGCGTACCGGCATACAGGCGGCGGACGAGGCCTATACCCTTGGCCTCTTCCATGACTGTGGCGTGCCGTTGATGCTCAAGCGCTTCCCCAATTACATGGACGTGCTGGAAGAGGCATACGCCAAGGCCGACGAAGAAACACGCGTGGTCGATACCGAAAACCGCACGTTCAACACCAACCATTCAGTGGTCGGCTACTTCACAGCCAAATCCTGGCGCTTGCCCGAGCACCTCAGTGCGGCCATCGCCAACCACCACAATGCCTTGGCCGTGTTCCGCGACGATACCTCGCGCAATACCCAGAGCCAGCTGAAAAACCTGCTGGCGGTGCTGAAGATGGCTGAGCATATCTGCGCGTCCTACCGGGTGCTGGGCAACCAGGCGGTGGACCACGAATGGAATGTGGTCGGCCCTTTGGTGCTCGATTACATTGGTTTATCGGAATACGATTTCGAAAACCTCAAGCAGAACATTCGCGAGTTGGGCGGACACTGACACATGCCGGAATTGCCAGAAGTAGAAACCACCCGGCGCGGTATTGCGCCACACCTGGAAGGCCAGCGGGTCAGCCGTGTGGTGGTACGCGACCGGCGTCTGCGCTGGCCGATCCCGGAAGACCTCGATGTGCGCCTGTCGGGGCAGCGCATCGTCAGTGTGGAGCGACGCGCCAAGTACCTGTTGATCAATGCCGAAGTGGGGACGCTGATCAGCCATTTGGGCATGTCGGGCAACCTGCGGCTGGTCGAGCTGGGCTTGCCGGCGGCCAAGCATGAGCATGTCGACATCGAGCTGGAGTCCGGGCTGATGTTGCGTTACACCGACCCTCGCCGCTTTGGTGCCATGCTGTGGAGCCTTGACCCTCTGAACCATGAGCTACTGCTGCGCCTGGGGCCTGAGCCGCTGACGGACCTGTTCGATGGTGAACGGCTGTTCCAGCTGTCCCGCGGGCGGTCGATGGCGGTCAAGCCGTTCATCATGGACAACGCGGTAGTGGTGGGGGTGGGCAACATCTACGCCACCGAGGCGCTGTTTGCCGCCGGTATCGACCCACGCCGGGAGGCGGGCGGGATTTCCAGGGCGCGCTACCTGAAGCTGGCGATCGAGATCAAACGGGTGCTGGCGGCGGCCATCGAGCAGGGCGGTACCACCCTGCGCGACTTTATCGGTGGCGATGGGCAGCCGGGGTACTTCCAGCAGGAACTGTTTGTGTACGGGCGTGGCGGGCAGCCGTGCAAGGTATGCGGCACTGAGTTGCGCGAAGTGAAGCTGGGGCAGAGGGCGAGCGTGTACTGCCCGCGCTGCCAACGATGAAACGTTCGCTGCAAACCTGTTGAAGCAAAACCTGAACGTTGGCGCGGTAACTGTGGGAGCGGGCAAGCCTGCGAAGCAGGCGACGCGATGAATGGCACCGGCTACGCCGGTGTTCGCGGCATGCCCGCTCCCACAGGGACCGTGCAGCGAAGGGCAGTGATCAGCCCTTGCCAGTGATCCGGCGATACTTGGCCATCAGCTGTTCTTCGGTTTCCGGGTGCGCTTCATCCAGCGGGATGCAGTCGACCGGGCAGACCTGCTGGCACTGCGGCTCGTCGTAATGGCCTACGCACTGGGTGCACAGGTTAGGGTCGATCACGTAGATCTCTTCGCCTTGGGAGATAGCCTCGTTCGGGCACTCGGGTTCGCAGACGTCGCAATTGATGCAATCGTCGGTGATGATCAGGGACATGGGGACTCCGGCCGGGGCTCACAGCCCGGGCATGTTCAACGCAATGGGCACAATTGTGCCGCATTCGCGCCCGCAGTGCACGCGGGCGCGACAATCAGGCGTCAGGCTTACTTCTTGAAGCGTTCAGTCAGTGCGTCGGCCACCACCGGGTGGACGAACTTGCTGATATCACCGCCCAGCGCAGCAATCTCCCGGACCAGGGTCGAGGAAATGAACGAATAGCGCTCCGACGGCGTCAGGAACAGGCTCTCGACATCGGGTGCCAGTTGCCGGTTCATGTTCGCCAGCTGGAACTCGTACTCGAAGTCGGACACCGCACGCAGGCCACGCAGGAAGACGTTGGCGCCCTGTTCCTTGGCGAAATGCGCCAACAGGGAAGAGAAGCCGATGACTTCGACATTGGGCAGGTGCTTGGTGACCTCACGGGCGAGCTCAACCCGTTGCTCCAGGGGGAACAAGGGGTTTTTCTTGGGGCTGGCCGCCACCGCGATGATCACGTGGTCGAATAGCCGCGAAGCGCGCTCGACCAGATCGCCATGGCCTTTGGTAATGGGGTCGAAAGTACCCGGGTACAACACTCGGTTCATCGCGTCATCCTGGCTGGAGTGCGTTGGGGAGTCGGATGGTAGCGCAGCGACGGCGCCCCGGCCAAGTCATGCGGCCGACTGATGGCACTATAGACAGGGGCCATGTTCGTTGTCATGCGCTGTGTGCCAGGCGGCTGACCAGTGCTTCGCTGAGCCTGGCGCTGATGGCATACACCGACAATTGCGGGTTGGCGCCGATGCTGGTGGGGAACAGCGAGCCGTCGTGAATCGACAGGTTTTCCAGCTGGTGATGGCGTCCCAGGCTGTCGCACACCGCCTGACGCGGATCTTCGCCGAGGGCGCAGCCGCCCATCACATGGGCACTGCCCAAGCGCGTGCGGAAGGGCTCCAGGCGCAGTTTGTCGATCATGGTCAGGGCCTGTTCCAGGCGAGAGGCGGCGCTGGCGTCGCTGTGCACTGGGGTTACCTGAGTGGCGCCAGCGGCGAACTGTATGTGCGCCATGCTGCGGTAGGCGCGCCGCAAGCCATCCCGCAGGTAGTCGGTGACCGGGTAATCGAGCACGGGTGAACCATCGCCGCGCAGTTCCACGGCCCCGCCCTGGCTTTCGGGGTGAAAACCATCGCGTAGCAGCGCCAGCATCACATGGGTATGTGGCAGCTCGGCCATGCGCTGGGCACTCTCGTGGCCGTACCCGCCCAGCAGGGTGCTGGCCAGGGCCGGATGCAGCGGCGGTACTTCCAGCTTGTAGCCAACCGGGCCGTCTACGCCGCCTTGCCACTGAAAGTGATCGCTGTAGATCGATTGCGGGGCGCCATGGTAGGGGTCGATACGCTCGCTGAAGCGTGCCGCACTGAAGTTGACCAGGTGCAGGAAGGTTCGCTTGCCCAGGCGACCATGCGGGTCGGGCGCGGCAGAGCGCAGCAGCAGGGCCGGGCTGTTGATACCGCCCCCGGCCAGGAGGTAATGACGTGCCCGCACGCCGACCTGCCGGCCAGTAGGGTGTATGCCCTGGGCGTCCAGGGCCTGGCATGTCAGGCTCTGAATGCGTTCGCCGTTGTGGGTGAAGCGCTCGGCCCGCGCCAGGTACAGCAGTTCGCCGCCTTGCTCGAGGGTGGCAGGTATACGGGTCACCAGCATCGATTGTTTGGCATTCACCGGGCAGCCCATGCCGCAGTAGCCCAGGTTCCAGCAGCCGCGCACATTGCGCGGGATCACCCCCCAGCGGTAGCCCAGCTGTTCGCAGCCCCGGCGCAGCACCTCGTTGTTGGCATTCGGCGGCAAGGCCCAAGGGCTGATGCCCAGTTCCTGCTCCATGCGCTCGAACCAGGGGCGCAGTTCATCCTCGCCCAAACCGTTCACGCCATGGACCGACGCCCAGTGCGCCAGGGTTTGCGGCGGGGTACGAAAGCTCGAGGTCCAGTTCACCAGCGTAGTGCCGCCCACGGCGCGGCCCTGCAGGATGGTAATGGCGCCATCCTTGCTCATGCGTCCCAGGCCTTCCTGGTACAGGCTTGCGTAGGCTTCACTCTCCAGCAGGTGGAAATCGCCACTGGTTTTCAGGGGGCCTTCTTCGATCAGCAGTACCTTGAAACCGGCAGCGCTGAGCATCTGCGCGCTGGTGGCGCCGCCGGCACCGCTGCCGATCACGGCAATGTCGGCCTCCAGAAACAGGTCGTGCTCCAGGCGCGAGGCGTCGTGGGTGATCCAGCCGCGTTCGAGGCCTTGGCGAAACGGGTCGGGGACAGGCATTGGCGATGCTCTTGTTGTTTTCAGATTTTCGGTGGGCCTGGGTAACCGCAGTCTGCCCAGGATTCAGGGCGTTCGTACCAGGCCATTTGCAGCAGTTGCAGCAACGAGGTGTGCCCCATGCGTAGCAGGTTCAGCGAGCTGTCCTGCCAACGCTGCAGGAACGCCGTGACCTGTGTGGCGCCAGCTTGGCCCCAGCTGCCCCAGACGCCGGTCAGCGGGCCGCGAGTCAGCGGCAGGCTGAGCACGTCGAATAATTGCCGGGTGAGCTTGAGCATTTCCGGCGACAACGCCGCCAGCTTGTTGTCGAGGCTGCGCAACACCGGCGCCTCGGTGGCCTGTGTACCGGCCAGGACCACCGGGATCAGCGCACGCAGCAGTGGCAGGTCGTCGTCACGGAGTACCTGATAGCCGGTCGCGGCGGTTTGCACGCTGCACCCCACCAGGCTGGCACCCGCCAGAAAAGCACTGGCGCCGAGGCTGAAACGCAGCAGGTCGCGGCGGTGCATGGTGCGATCCTCAGCGGATGAACAGTTTGTAGACCAGGCGCTGCAAGGCTTTGCCATAAGGCGGGTAGATCAGCCGTGCGGCGTTGAAGCGTTGTTTGGCAAGTACCGCCTTGGCCTTGCTGAAGGTGAGGAAGCCGTCATGACCATGGTAGTGGCCCATGCCTGAAGGGCCGATGCCGCCGAAGGGCAGATCGTCCTGGGCAACATGCAGCAAGGTGTCGTTCAGGCACACACCGCCGGAGTGGGTGTGACGCAGCACATGCTCCTGGGTGCGGCGGTCATAGCCAAAGAAGTACAGCGCCAGTGGGCGTGGGCGCTGGTTGATGTAGGCCAAGGCCTGGTCGAGGCCGTCATAAGGCACTAACGGCAATAGCGGGCCGAAGATTTCGTCTTGCATCACCTGCATGCTGTCGTTCACGTCCAGCAGCAAGTGTGGTGGCAGGCGCCGGCCCTGAGGGGCTTCGCCTGGGTACAAGTCGAGTACTTGCGCGCCTTTGGCGCGGGCATCGTCCAGCAGGTGCTGCAAACGCTGCAACTGGCGCGGGTTGATGATGGCGGTGTAGTCGGGGTTGTCGGCAATACGCGGGTACAGTCGGTGCACGGCGCGCTGGTAGGCGTCGCTGAAGGCGGGCAGCCGTTCGCGCGGCACCAGTACGTAGTCGGGGGCGACACAGGTTTGGCCGGCGTTGAGGGTCTTGCCGAAGGCGATGCGCTCGGCGGCGCTGTCCAGCGGCACATCCTCAGAAACAATAGCGGGGGATTTGCCACCCAGCTCCAAGGTGACCGGGGTCAGGTTGTGTGCGGCAGCCTGCATCACCTGGCGGCCCACACTGGTGGCACCGGTGAACAGCAGGTGATCGAACGGCAGGCGGGCGAAGGCCTGGCCCACCTCGACCTCACCGAGCACAACGCTGACCAGGTCTGTGGGGAACACACGCTCGAGCAGTTGCTGTAGGGCCAGGCCAGTCGCGGGCGTGGCCTCGCTGAGCTTGAGCATGACCCGGTTGCCGGCGGCCAGGGCGCAGGTCAACGGGCCGATGGCGAGGAACAGCGGGTAGTTCCACGGCACGATGATGCCGACCACGCCCAAGGGTTGATAGCGCACCTGTGCGCTGGCCGGCTGGAACGCCAGGCCGACGCGGCGTCGGCGGGTGCGCATCCAGCTTTGCAAGTGCTTTTCGGCGTGGCGCAGGCCCTGTACCGACGGTAGCAGTTCGGCCAGCAAGGTCTCATCGGCGCTGCGCCCGGCAAAATCCTGGCTGATGGCTTCGATCAGTTCTGCCTGGCTGCTCAGCAAGGCTTCACGCAGGCTTTTCAGCCACTGGCGCCGCTGCGCCGCTGGTGGCAGCGGGTTACCGGCAAAGGCCTGGCGCTGGGCCGCGAACGTCGTTGCGAGGTCGAGGTCGAATTGCAGAGGGGGCAAGGCACTGGGCGAGTTCATGTTGGTGTCGAGTCCGGGCCGGGGTTGCCTAGAGCCTATACTCTAATTTGTACCATGGTGCGAATTTTTCCATGCCGCTCAACGGTGCATTCCATCTGTAATACGCCGTAAGATAAACCTTTGATGAAAGCCCGCAGACTGGGAGCTGAGCATGGCCCCGCGCATGAAGACCCGAGAGCGCATCGTGCAGAACAGCCTGGAGCTGTTCAACCAGCAGGGCGAACGCAGCGTCAGTACCAACCACATTGCCGCGCACATGGAAATCTCGCCCGGCAACCTGTATTACCACTTCCCCAACAAGCAGGCGATCATTGCCCTGTTGTTCAGCCAGTACGAAGCGCTGGTGGACAGCTTTCTGCGCCCGCCGCAGGGCCGCGCGGCAACCGTGGAAGACAAGCGCTTCTACCTCAAGGCCTTGCTGGCGGCGATGTGGAACTACCGCTTCCTGCACCGTGACCTGGAGCATCTGCTGGACAGCGACGCCGAACTGGCCGCCCGTTACCGGCGTTTTTCCGAACGCTGCCTGCGCCAGGGCCAGGCGATCTACCGCGGCTTTGTCGAGGCAGGGATCCTGGCCATGGTGCCGGCGCAGATCGAATCGCTGACCATCAATGCCTGGATCGTGCTGACATCATGGGTACGTTTTCTCAGCACCACGCGTGAACATTCCGCGCACTTGGGTGAAGAAGCCTTCAAGCGCGGCGTCTATCAGGTGTTGGTGCTGGAGCTCGGTTTCGTCACCGACAATGCCCGTCCTGCCGTGGACGCGCTGTGTCAGGAATTCCATGTACCGTTCAACCAGGCTCTGGAGCACTAGCCCAGGGCCCTAGTGCCATCGATCAGGAGATTGTCATGCCCCTTGCGCAATTGATCACCCCGCAGCAGTTGGCCGAGCGTCTGGGCTCGCCCAAGTTGGTGATCCTCGACTGCCGCTTTGCCCTCGAGGATGTGGACTATGGCCAGCGCAGCTATGCCCAGGGGCATATTGAGGGGGCGCATTTTGCCGACCTGGACCGGGATCTCAGCGGACCGGTGAGCAAGGGGCGCACCGGGCGCCACCCGCTGCCCGATGCCCAGCGGCTGGTCGAGCGCCTGCGAGAGTGGGGCCTGAACAACGACAGCGAGGTGGTGCTGTACGACGACGGCCCCGGCGCCTTTGCCGCTCGCGCCTGGTGGCTGCTGGTCTGGCTGGGCAAGCGCAGCGGTGTGGCGATTCTGGACGGTGGCCTGAAGGCCTGGCACGCGGCGCACCTGCCGTTGAGCCTGGACCCGCCGCCCAAACGTGAGGGCACTTTCAGTGGTGAACCTGACGCGAAGCTGCTGATCGATGCCGACCATCTGGGCAAGCGCCTTGGTAGTGCAGACCTGACCTTGATCGATGCGCGTGCCTTGCCGCGTTTTCTCGGTGAAGTGGAGCCGATTGACCCGGTGGCAGGGCATATTCCCGGGGCCCAGTGCGCGGCGTTTACCGACAACCTGGGGGCTGACGGGCGTTTTTTGCCGGCGGATCAGCTAAAGCAGCGTTTTGCCGAAAAACTGGGTGGACGGGCGCCGGAGCAGTTGGTGTCTTATTGCGGGTCTGGGGTAACCGCTTGCCATAACCTGTTTGCAATGGCCCTGGCGGGGTACCCGCTGGGCAAGCTGTATGCGGGGTCGTGGAGCGAGTGGATCAACAATCCGCAGCATGCTGTGGCCACCGGCGAGTAAGCAGATCGGGTTAAATCTCTGTGGGAGCGCGCAGCCTTTACGCATTCGAGCGCTAGCTACCGTCCACCAGCCACTGCGGAATCCGTCGTTCCAGGTAGTACCCCGGACTTCGCAGGCTGCCATCGACAAAGCCCACATGCCCACCGCGGTCATGCAGTTCGAAGCGGGTTTGTGGTGACAGTTCACGGGCCGTCGGCAGGCTGTGGCTGGACACGAAGGGGTCATCGCTGGAATGGATGATCAGCGTTGGCGTGCGGTTCTGGCCAAGGAAGAAGTGGCTGGATGAGCGACGATAGTAGTCGTGCGCATCGCGAAAGCCATTGAGCGGTGCAGTGACTTTACCGTCGAAGTCCCAGAATGTGCGCAAGTTGGTGAGTTGGCCCAGGCGCTCCAGTGTCGCCAGCTGTTCATGCTGGCCCTGGTCGTGGAAGTGCCGCTGCTTGAGCTGAACATACGCCAGCATCTCGCGCATGAAATGCGCCTGATACACCTTGGAGAACCCTTGGCCGATACGGTCGGCACAGTGGTCCAGGCGAAAGGGCACCGAAACTGCAGCCGCTGCCTCCAGTTGGCTGGCGACGCCGCTCTCACCCAAGTATTTCAACAATACATTGCCACCCAGCGAATAACCCACTGCATACAGCGGCGCCAGCGGGCGCTGGGCGCGAAGATGGCTGACAATTTCCGCCAGGTCTTCGCTGGCGCCGGAATGGTAGCTGCGCGGCAACAGGTTGGGCTCGCCTGAACAACCCCGCCAGTTCACTGCCACGCTGGCCCAGCCGCGACCTTGCAGCGCTTGCTGCAAGCCTTTCACGTAGGGCGAGTGAGACGAGCCGGTCAGCCCATGCAGCACCAGTACCAGTGGCGCATGGGGTTGGTGCGGGCCATGCCAGTCCAGGTCGATGAAGTCGCCGTCAGCCAGCCACAGTCGTTCGCGGTCACGCTGCAGCTCAGGCAGCTTGCGCCAGAGTGGCCCCCACAAGGTCTGCAGGTGGGGATTGGACAGGCCGATGGCCGGACGGAATGTGGCGTTGGGGCTGGGCATGCTGGGTGGCTCATGATGTGCCTTGCTAGCTTGCCACGAAACAGCGCCACAGTACCTGCGCCATTGGTGGGAGTGAAGGTGCAGCTCCAAGCATGGCACAGGTGGGGTGTGGCAACCCATTACACCCCACCCGGCGGGTAATCAGCCCCGCTGCCAGAGTGCGTAGTGCACCTGGCCGGTCTTCTTCTCGCGGTGCAGGCGCCAGTTGCCTGGCAGTTGCAAGGTCGAGGGTGCCGCTTCGCTTTCGGTGTAGACCCAAGCCTGCTCGCTCAGCCACTGATGCTGCTCCAGCATGTTGCAGGTGTTGGCCAGCAGGTCCTGGTGGAACGGCGGGTCGAGGAACACGACATCGAACTGCTGCTTGGCCGGGCCTTGCAGGTAGCGCAGGGCGTCGGTTTGCAGAATTTGCCCGCGGGGACAGCGCAGGATTTCGAGGTTGTTCTTCAGGTTGGCGATGGCCGCAGGGTTGCTGTCCAGCGCCACGGCATCCTCGGCCCCACGGGACAGGGCTTCGAGCACCAAGGCACCGCTGCCGGTGAAGGCGTCCAACACGCGGGCGCCCTCGATGTAGGGTGCCAGCCAGTTGAATACGGTTTCCCGTACGCGGTCAGGCGTTGGCCGCAGGCCTTCGCCTTCCGGCACCGCCAGGCGGCGGCTGCGCCACTCGCCGGCGATGATGCGCAGGTGGCCCTGGCCCTTGCTTTGGCCCGCTTGCGGGCGGGCGGGAGGGGTGGATCTTGGCATTAGTGCTCCGGTACCCCGAGCGGTTGCTCGGAGGGCTTGTCAGTGGGTGCTGGCAGCGGTTTTTGTGGCACTTTCGGGCCAACGGTGACGATCACCAGTTTATCGGCTGACAGGTGTTTGTTCATGGCTGCCTTGACCTGTTCGACGGTAAGGGCCTGGGACTGTTGCATGAAGTCCTCTAGCCAGGTCAGTGGCAAGTTGTAGAAGCCGATCGCGCCCAATTGGCCGACGATGCTGGCATTGCTGGCATTGGACAGCGGGAAGCTGCCGGCCAGCTCGCGCTTGGCATCGTCCAGTTCCTGTTGGGTAGGGCCCGTCTTCAGGTAGTCGGCGAGAATGCCTTGCACCAGCTTGAGCGTACCTTCGCTGAGCTCGGCTCGGGTTTGCAGGTTGATCATGAACGGGCCGCGTACCTGCATCGGGCTGAATACCGAGTAAACGCCGTAGGTCAGGCCACGCTTCTCTCGCACCTCGCTCATCAGCCGGGTACCGAAGGCGCCACCCCCAAGGATCTGGTTGCCCAGCGACAGGGCAGGCCAGTCCGAGTCCTGGCGGTCGATCCCCAGTTCGGCCAGCATCAGGTGGGTCTGCTTGGACGGGAAGTCGATGTGGGTCAGGCCGGCCTTGGCGTCTGTGGGTTGGGCCGGTGCGGCCAGCGCAGGGCCCTTGGGCAGGCCAGCCGACACCTGGGCGGCGATGGCTTCGGCCTCTGCACGGCTGAGGTCGCCGACCAGGGCGATTACCGCATTGCCGCCGGTATAGGCCTTGGCGTGGAACGCGCGCAGCTGGGCAAGGCTTATGCCCGTGATGCTCTCTGCGGTGCCGTCGCTTGGGTGGGCGTAGGGGTGGTCGCCATAGAGCTTGCCGAAAAGGGCCTTGCCGGCGATCTTGCCGGGGTTTTGCTTCTCATATTCGAAGCCAGCCAGCATCTGGTTCTTGATGCGCTTGAGGGCATCCTCGGGGAATGTTGGCTTGCCCGCCACCTCTGTAAACAGTTTGAGGGCCGGTTCGCGCTTGTCCTTGGTACTGAGGCTGCGCAGCGATGCGACGGCCATGTCGCGGTAGGAACCGTTGCCAAAGTCTGCGCCCAGGCCTTCGAAGCCCTCGGCGATGGCGGTGACGTCCTTGCCGGCCACGCCCTCGTTGAGCATGGCGTTGGTCAGAGCGGCCAGGCCTGGCGTGCCGCCGTCCTGGCTGCTGCCGGCAGCGAAGGTGACGCGCAGGTCGAACATGGGCAGTTCGCGGGCCTCGACGAACAGCACCCGGGCACCTTCGGCGGTGTTCCAGTGCTGGATGTTCAGCTGACGCCGGCTGGGTGCCTTGCCATTCAGTTCGGCCAGCGACTGCAAGGTGTTGGCCGGGCGGGCTGCGCTGCTGTCGGCCTTGGCAGCGTTATCGGCCATGGCCGGAGCGGCCAGCACTGCCGCCAGTGCCAGGGCACGAATGCCCGTGACCAGCAGGGTTGGGCGTGGTGCGCGGCGATCACTCATGGGCGTACTCCTCGGGCAGTACATGGGCAACGCTCAGGCGTTCGCGGGTGAAGTAGGTGCGCGCGGCGTTCTGGATGTCCTGCGGGGTGACGCGCTTGAGCTCGTCCAGTTCGCTGTCGATCAGCTTCCAGGACAGGCCGACGGTTTCCAGCTGGCCGATGGTGGTGGCCTGGCTGCTGATGGAGTCGCGGTCGTAGACCAGGCCGGCGATGACCTGGGCGCGTACGCGTTCCAGCTCTTCGGCGCTGGGCGGCGTGCTCTTGAGTTCTTCAAGCAGCTGCCAGATGCCTTTCTCGACGTCGGCGAGGGTTTTCTGCTTCTGCACATTCGGCGTCGCCGAGATCAGGAACAGGCTGTCGCCGCGGGTGAAGGCGTTGTAGCTGGACGACGCGCCGGCCACCAGTTCCTGGCCACGCTCCAGGCGGGCCGGCATGCGGGCGCTGTAGCCGCCGTCGAGCAGTGCCGAGATCAGGCGCAGGGCATGTACCGTCCGAGGGTCCTTGGCGGTGGGCAGACCGGGCACGTTGAAGCCGTAGATCAGGCTTGGCAGCTGGGTTCGCACGTGCAGGGTCAACTGGCGCCAACCAGGCTCGGCCAGCTCCAGAGGCAGCTTGGCTGGCGGTACGGCGCGTTTGGGAATATTGCCGAAATACTTCTGCGCCAGGCCTTTGACCTCGGCGGCGGTGACATCACCGACCACCACCAGGGTGGCGTTGTTGGGGGCGTACCAGGACTCGTACCAGTGGCGCAGTTCCTCAACTTTCATGCGCTCGAGGTCGGCCATCCAGCCAATGGTCGGCGTGTGGTAGCCGCTGGCCGGGTAGGCCATGGCGCGGAACAGCTCGAATGCCTTGGCATTGGGCTGGTCGTCGGTGCGCAGGCGGCGTTCTTCCTTGATGACCTCGATTTCGCGGCTGAACTCGTCGGCAGGCAGGCGCAGGCTGGCAAGGCGGTCCGCCTCCAGTTCCAGGGCTACTGGCAGGCGGTCGCGGGCCAGCACTTGGTAATAGGCGGTGTAGTCGTCGCTGGTGAAGGCGTTTTCATCGGCGCCGAGGTCACGCAGAATGCGCGAGGCCTCGCCGGGTCCGACCTTGGCGCTGCCCTTGAACATCATGTGTTCCAGCGCATGGGACAAACCGGTCTGGCCCGGGGTCTCGTAGCTGGAGCCGACCTTGTACCAAATCTGCGAGACCACCACCGGGGCGCGATGGTCTTCGCGGACCACGACCTTCAGGCCATTGTCGAGGATGAATTCGTGGGTGGGTTGCACATCGGCGGCAAAGGCCGCGAGCGGCAGGCAGAGCGTGCCGAGCAACAGGCCAGCGGCGCGGCGGGCTAGAGCGTTCATACGGTGTTTAACCTGTTCGGCGGCCCGCTGGGTTTAGCGTCGGCGGGCCAGGAGGTGCTAGGATACTGATCCGGTTGCCTGGCGACCATGCCTGTCGCCGTTCTGGCCCACAGGACACTAAGTCAAAACGTTGCGCATGAACCAGCCGGCTTCAAGATAGTCTGTTCTGCGTAGAGAGAATTCCCGATTGGCCATAGCTGGCCTATCGCTACCCTGAGATAGCCGTCTTCCATGTTTGGTTCCAACGACGACAAAAAAGCGCCGGCCGAGGCTGGTGAGAAGAAAGGCCTGTTCAGCTGGTTTCGCAAGAAGCCGCAGCCACCTGCGGGAGCGGGCGTGCCCGCGCATGAGCCCCCCGTTGTCGAGCAGTCTGCAGCCGCTCCGGTCGAGGGATCTGCCGCCGAAGCGCCACAGGCCCCCGAACCCGTTCAGGCCCCTGCTGCCCCACAGCTGGCTGAGCCGCAGCCGGTCGCCGCACCGGCCCGGCCCCCGGTAGTCGAGGCCCCCGTCCCTGAACCGGTTGCGTCGCAGCCGTTGCAGGCGCCTGAGCCAGAGCCGGTCGCATCCCAGCCGCTGGTGGCACCTGCACCGCAGCCGGTTGCGTCCATGCCCTTGCAGGCGGTCCCTGTCGAGTCTGCCCCTGTCGAGGCCGCAGCGCCGGTCAGCAACCTGGTGCTACCGGTTGCCGAAGAGCCCGTGGCCCTGGTGCCGGACCTGGAGCCGAAGGCACCGCCCGCAATCCCGGAACGCGCGGCACCCGCCCCTGTTGCTGCACCCGTCGAACAGGCCAAGCCCGGCTTCTTCGCGCGCCTCAAGCAAGGCCTGTCCAAGACCAGTGCCAGCATCGGCGAGGGCATGGCCAGCCTGTTCCTCGGCAAGAAGGTCATCGACGACGACCTGCTCGACGAAATCGAGACGCGCCTGCTGACTGCCGACGTGGGTGTGGAGGCTACCTCGGCCATTGTCCAGAACCTGACCCAGAAGGTCGCGCGCAAGCAGTTGGCCGATGCCGATGCCCTGTACAAATCGTTGCAGGAAGAACTGGCTGCGCTGCTGCGCCCGGTCGAGCAGCCACTGAACGTACAGGCCCAGAACAAACCCTATGTGATCCTTGTGGTTGGCGTGAACGGCGCCGGCAAGACCACCACCATTGGCAAGCTGGCGAAAAAGCTGCAACTGGAAGGCAAGAAGGTCATGCTGGCTGCCGGTGATACCTTCCGCGCCGCCGCGGTCGAGCAGTTGCAGGTGTGGGGCGAGCGTAACCAGATTCCGGTGATCGCCCAGCACACGGGTGCCGACTCTGCTTCGGTCATCTTCGATGCCGTGCAGGCCGCCAAGGCCCGTGGCGTCGACGTGCTGATCGCCGACACTGCAGGCCGCCTGCACACCAAAGACAACCTGATGGAAGAGCTGAAGAAGGTCCGCCGGGTCATCGGCAAGCTCGACGTTGAGGCGCCGCACGAGGTGCTGCTGGTGCTTGACGCCGGCACCGGCCAGAACGCCATCAGTCAGGCCAAGTACTTCAACCAGAGCGTCGAGCTGACCGGCCTGGCCCTGACCAAGCTGGACGGCACGGCCAAGGGCGGGGTGATCTTCGCCCTGGCCAAGCAGTTCAACATCCCGATCCGTTTCATCGGCGTCGGTGAAGGCATCGACGACCTGCGTACCTTCGAAGCCGAGCCGTTCGTCAAGGCTCTGTTCGCCGAGCGAGATTGACCATGATCCGATTCGAGCAGGTTGCCAAGCGCTATCCCAACGGTCATGTGGGGTTGCATGAGCTGAGTTTCCGGGCGCGCCGGGGCGAATTCCTGTTCGTCACCGGCCACTCGGGCGCAGGCAAGAGCACCCTGCTGCGCCTGTTGCTGGCCATGGAGCGCCCGACCAGCGGCAAGCTGATGCTGGCAGGGCAGGACCTGGGCCAGATCAGCAATGCGCAAATCCCGTTCCTGCGCCGGCAAATCGGCGTGGTGTTCCAGAACCACCAGTTGTTGTTCGACCGCACCGTGTTCAACAACATTGCCTTGCCGTTGCAGATTCTCGGCCTGTCCAAGGTCGAGATCGCCAAGCGCGTGGACTCGGCGCTGGAGCGCGTGTCGCTGTCCGACAAGGGCGAGCTGTTCCCGGCCGACCTTTCCACCGGGCAGCAACAGCGGGTGGGTATCGCCCGCGCCATCGTTCACCAGCCGGCTCTGCTGCTGGCCGACGAACCCACCGGTAACCTCGACCCGCGCCTGGCTGCAGAGATCATGGGCGTGTTCGAGGACATCAACCGCCTGGGCACGACGGTATTGATCGCCAGCCACGACCTGGCACTGATCGCGCGCATGCGCCACCGCATGCTGACCTTGCAACGCGGCCGCTTGATCGGCGATGGGGAGGCCGGGCAATGAACACTACACGCACGCCGAAGGTTTCCGAGCGGGTCGCACCGAAACCGGCCGATCCGCAACCTGCGAAGAAAAAGCGCGGTGAAGACGATGATGGCCCGGACTTCCGCACCCTGCTGCATGCCTGGCTGGAAAGCCACCGTGCCAGCTTGGCCGACAGCCTGCGCCGCCTGGGCAAGCAGCCGATCGGCAGCTTCTTCACTTGCCTGGTCATGGCAGTGGCGCTGAGCATGCCGATGGGCCTGTCCTTGTTGCTGAAGAACGTCGAGCAGCTGGGCGGTTCGTGGCAGCGCGCTGCGCAGATTTCGCTGTACCTCAAGCTTGATGCCGGCAGCCGCGATGGCGAAGCGCTGCGCGACGAGATCAAGGGCATGCCTGGCGTGGCGGACGCCCAGTATGTCAGCCGCGAGCAGGCCCTGGAGGAGTTCCAGCAGCAGTCCGGCCTGGGCGAGGCCTTGCGCGAACTGCCAGACAACCCACTGCCGGGTGTGGTGGTGGTAACCCCGACCGAGGTCGACAAGCCGGCCCTGGACGCCTTGCGTCAGCGCCTGGCGGAGCTGCCGCGGGTGGACGTGGCGCAACTGGACCTGGTCTGGGTCGAGCGCCTGGCAGCCATCCTCAAGCTGGGTGATCGCTTCGTCTTCGGCCTGGCCGTGATGCTGATTTCTGCCCTGCTGTTAGTAATCGGTAACACAATTCGTCTACACATTGAAAACCGTCGTATCGAGATCGAAGTGATCAAGCTGGTCGGCGGCACTGACGCCTACGTGCGCCGGCCGTTCCTGTACATGGGCGCCCTGTATGGCCTGGGCGCAGGCCTGCTGGCGTGGGGTATCCTGGCGTTTGGCCTGAACTGGCTGAACGAGGCGGTGGTAGGGCTTTCCGGGCTGTATGGCAGTGACTTCGCCCTGGGCGGCGTTCCGGCTTCCGATGGTCTGTCGCTCTTGATCGGAGCAGTGTTGTTGGGGTATATCGGTGCATGGATTGCAGTCGCCCGCCACTTGAACGAGCTGGCGCCGCGATAGTGTTTACGTGCCAGCATTGACATTTTCTTCACTGCGGAACTTGTACCGTCGTTCCAGGTCAATGTTGGCAGCGCCCACAAGGTGCGAGTTTTGTAAGTCGGAGGTTCTTGAATGACCACATCGTTGCAACCTGCCTATGCCCTGGTACCCGGTGCAAACCTGGAAGCCTATGTGCACACGGTCAACAGCATCCCGCTGCTGACGGTCGAGCAGGAGCGTGATCTGGGCGAGCGTCTCTATTATGAGCAGGATGTCGAGGCCGCTCGTCAGATGGTGATGGCCCACCTGCGTTTCGTCGTACATATCGCCCGTAGTTATGCCGGCTACGGGTTGGCCCAGGCTGACCTGATCCAGGAAGGCAATGTCGGCCTGATGAAAGCCGTCAAGCGCTTCAACCCTGAAATGGGTGTGCGCCTGGTGTCGTTCGCTGTGCACTGGATCAAGGCAGAGATCCACGAGTTCATTCTGCGCAACTGGCGCATCGTCAAAGTGGCTACCACCAAGGCTCAGCGCAAGCTGTTCTTCAACCTGCGTAGCCAGAAGAAGCGCCTGGCGTGGCTGAACAACGACGAAGTGCATCGCGTGGCGGAAAGCCTTGGCGTCGAGCCGCGCGAAGTGCGCGAGATGGAAAGCCGCCTCAGCGGCCAGGACATGGCCTTCGATCCGGCAGCGGAAGCTGACGACGACAGCGCCTTCCAGTCGCCTGCGCATTACCTGGAAGACCACCGTTACGATCCGGCGGTGCAGTTGGAGGATGCCGACTGGAGTGACAATTCCACCAGCAACCTGCACGAAGCGCTGCAGGGCCTGGACGAGCGTAGCCGCGACATTCTCTACCAGCGTTGGCTGGCGGAAGAAAAGGCTACGCTGCATGAACTGGCAGACAAGTACAGCGTATCGGCTGAGCGTATTCGCCAGCTGGAGAAGAATGCGATGAACAAGGTCAAGGCACTGATCGCTGCCTGATCGAGTCTGGGTTGTAAAGAAAAGCCGCTGGCCCTATGGGGTGAGCGGCTTTTTTGTTTGTGCTGGCTTTGCCGGCCTCTTCGCGGGTAAACCCGCTCCTACAGGGGATGCGGTTGCCTGTACGCGCGGGTCTGCCCGCGAGGAGGCCGGGGATGCGGTTGCCCGTAGGCGCGGGTTTGCCCGCGAGGAGGCCGGGCACGCGGTTGCCCGTAGGCGCGGGTTTGCCCGCGAGGAGGCCGGGCACGCGGCTGCCCGTAGGAGCGGGTTTACCCGCGAAAGGGCCGGGCCTGCATTCAAAGCTTTCTGGATGAGTCCAGCTGCATCAGGTAGCTGGGCCCGCCCAGCTGGCTCATCTGCCGGCGAATCCAGCCGGCCCGGCTGGCCACGTAGGCACTCGGCCGGCTGGCACTCCATTTGATGGGGCTAGGCAGCACCGCAGCCAGCTGCGCCGCCTGCTGGCGGCTGAGCCGGCTGGCGTCGACACCAAAGTGATAACGCGCCGCCGCCTGGGCACCAAACACGCCCTTGCCCCACTCGGCGCTGTTCAAATAGACCTCGAGAATCCGCTCCTTCGACCAGAACAGCTCAATCAGTGCGGTGAACCAGGCCTCCAGCCCCTTGCGAAACCAGCTGCGGCCTGACCACAGAAACAGGTTCTTGGCCACTTGTTGGGTCAGGGTGCTGGCGCCGCGAATGTTGCCACCGCGCTCGTTGTGGGCCAACGCCGCCTGAATGGCCGGGAGGTCGAAGCCCCAGTGGTTGGCGAACTTCTGGTCCTCGCCAGCAATGACTGCAACCTTGAGCTCATCGGAGATGTTCTCCCATGGCTCCCAGTCGCGCTGCAGGTCGATCGGTTCACCATTCACCCAAGACTGTACCTTGCGCTCGACCATCAGCGCCGTGCCGGGCGGTGGTACCCAGCGGAACACCAGCACCAGCACGATGCTGCCGGCAACGAACCAGAGTAGGGCGCGGGAGAGGCGACGGATAAGCGTTGACAGCATGTCGATGGCTTGGCCCTAAGGGTGGAAGGGGCCATTATACAGACCCGATACAAGGAGTCGTCCCATGCTTCGCAGCTTCCTGATGCTTGCCGCCTTTTTTGGCTTTACCGGTGTCGCCCTGGGCGCCTTCGCCGCTCATGGCCTTAAAAACCGGCTGACGGCTGACTACCTGGCAATCTTCCATACCGGCGTGACTTACCAACTGGTCCATGCCTTGGCGATCTTCGGCGTTGCGGTGCTCTCGGCGCACCTGCCCGGGCGCCTGGTCGGGTGGGCTGGCGGCCTGTTTGCGTTGGGCATCGTGCTGTTCTCTGGCAGCCTGTACCTGCTGACCCTCAGTGGCCTTGGCAAGCTTGGCATCATCACCCCGATTGGTGGCTTGTGCTTCCTTGTCGGCTGGCTGTGCCTGGGCCTGGCAGCCTGGCGGCTGGGCTGACCGAGTGGTCCACAATCACGACTAATGGCGCGCACCGCCCTTGGGTTGCAGGGCGGTTCGGCGCTAGAATGCTGGCCCCAAAGAACAATGGTGGCCGTGCGCATGCGCATTAAATTGAACGGTGAACCTTACGAACTGCCTGCCGGCGAAAGCGTTGCAGCCCTGCTGGCGCGCCTGGAACTGACCGGGCGCCGTGTTGCAGTGGAACTGAACCTGGATATCGTGCCGCGTAGCCAGCACGACAGCACGCTGCTGAATGACGGCGACCAGGTCGAAGTGGTCCACGCCATCGGTGGCGGCTGACAGCAGCCCGGCGGTTCACAAGCAAGCCCTGCAACCTTTTCCCGAGGAACAACGATGAGCAACGTTCGTAGCGACAAGCCCTTCACCCTGGCCGGGCGTACTTTCCAGTCGCGCCTGCTGGTCGGTACCGGCAAGTACCGTGACATGGAAGAAACCCGCCTGGCCACCGAGGCCTCGGGTGCCGAAATCGTCACTGTCGCTGTGCGCCGCACCAACCTTGGCCAGAACGCGGGCGAGCCGAACCTGCTCGATGTACTGTCGCCCGACAAGTACACCATCCTGCCGAACACTGCAGGCTGCTTTGACGCGGTGGAAGCGGTACGCACTTGCCGTCTGGCCCGCGAACTGCTCGATGGGCGCAAATCGCACGAGTCCCGGACGCTGGTGAAGCTGGAAGTGCTGGCCGACCAGAAAACCCTGTTCCCCAACGTGATCGAAACCCTCAAGGCCGCCGAAGTGCTGGTCAAGGAAGGTTTCGATGTCATGGTCTACACCAGCGACGACCCGATCATCGCCCGTCAGCTGGCCGAAGTCGGCTGTATTGCGGTCATGCCGTTGGCTGGCCTGATTGGCACCGGCCTGGGTATCTGCAACCCCTACAACCTGCAGATCATCCTGGAAGAATCCAAGGTGCCGGTGCTGGTCGATGCTGGCGTGGGTACCGCATCCGACGCCACCATCGCCATGGAAATGGGCTGTGAGGCAGTGCTGATGAACTCTGCCATCGCCCACGCCCAGCAGCCGGTGCTGATGGCTGAGGCCATGAAACACGCCATTGTCGCGGGTCGCATGGCCTACCTGGCCGGCCGTATGCCGAAGAAACTCTATGCCAGCGCCTCTTCGCCGCTGGATGGTCTGATCAAGTAAGAGCAACTGATGACTGAATCGCACGATACGCCGATCACCCCCGACGGCGAAGCCCGCCCACACCGCCGCATCAAGAGCTTCGTGATGCGTGCCGGGCGCATGACCGAAGGCCAGCAACGCGGCCTGGACCAAGGCGGCCCGCTGTACATCCTGCCACTGGCTGACAGCCCGGTGGACTACGACCAGGTGTTCGGCCGTTCGGCTCCGCGCACCTTGGAGATCGGTTTCGGCATGGGCCATTCCCTGCTGGAAATGGCCGCTGCCGCACCTGAGCAGGACTTCATCGGTGTGGAAGTGCACCGCCCGGGTGTTGGCGCGCTGCTCAATGGCGTGCTGACCCAGGGGCTGAAAAACCTGCGGGTGTATGACTGCGATGCCATCGAAGTGCTGAACCGCTGCGTGGCGGATAACAGCCTTGATCGCCTGATGCTGTTCTTCCCAGACCCATGGCACAAGGCGCGTCACCACAAGCGCCGCATCGTCCAGCTGGAGTTCGCCGAGCTGGTACGTCGCAAGCTCAAGGCTGGTGGTGTGTTCCACATGGCCACCGATTGGGAGCCGTATGCCGAGTACATGCTGGAAGTGATGAGCGCCGCTCCTGGCTATCGCAACCGTGCGGCAGACGGCACCTATGTGCCGCGCCCCGAAGAGCGCCCGATCACCAAGTTCGAACGCCGCGGTGAGCGGCTGGGGCACGGGGTGTGGGACTTGAAGTTCGAGAAGGTCGATTGAGCGGCTGATACGGCTTCTCGATGTGCCGATGCTTGCAGGAATGCAGGCGAAAAAAACCGCCTTGAGAAGGGCGGTTTTTTCTTTGTAGGAGCGGGTTCACCCGCGAATACGGTAGTGGCGGCAACGGTGAACGGCGGGTGGAGATTGGCCAGCAGGGCCGGCCCTTTCGCGGGTGAACCCGCTCCTACAAGGGCCCGGGGCCATTGGCTCAGCCTCGGCGATCCGCCACCACGCCAATCAATACCAGCACCACCAGCAACACAGGCGCCAACGCATAGTTGTTGAACTGGCTGAGCCCCTTCACCACCCACGGTGTGGCATAGATCAGCGCAGCACCGCTGCCGATCATGACCATCAGCGCCATGAACGGCACGCGCAGGGCGCCCGCGAGGCCGCCCAGGCGCTGCTCGGCCCAGGCTTTGACATCGGTGCCGAACAGCACCAGCAGGCAGCCTACCAAGGCCAGTGAAATCTCCGACAGGTTGCTGCGGCTCCAGCGGGAAACCGTCGCGAGCAGATCAAGTACCAGATCCATGGGTCATCCTTAGGTCAAGAAATACTGCAGCAGGTCATTGAGGAACAACTGGCCCCTCGGCGTGGCTACCAGTCGATCCGGTTCGACCTGCAAAAGGCCCTTTTGTTCGGCGGCACGGCGTGCTTCCTGCAGCTGTGACAGTGGCAAGCCGGTGCGTTGGGTGAACAGTTCGGCTTCCACGCCATCGGTCAGGCGCAGGGCGTTCATCAGGAACTCGAACGGCAGTTCATCGACTGGCAGCAGCTTCTCGCCGGCCTTGAACGGCTTGGCCAGGTTCAGGTAATCCTTGGGCAGGCGGGTCTTCCAGGTACGCAGGATGCGCCCGTCGGCAAAGGTGAGCTTGCCGTGAGCGCCAGCGCCAATGCCGATGAAGTCACCGAAGCGCCAGTAGTTGAGGTTGTGGCGGGCGGCGCGGCCTGCCTGGGCGTAGGCCGATACCTCGTACTGGCGGTAGCCGTGCTCGGCCATCAGCGCTTGGCCGGCTTCCTGAATATCCCAGAGGATGTCGTCTTCGGGCAGCTCTGGCGGCTGGTTCCAGAACACCGTGTTCGGCTCCACGGTCAGCTGATACCACGACAGGTGTGTCGGCCCCAGATCGATGGCCTGGCGCAGGTCACCCAGCGCGTCGTCCAGCGACTGGTCGGGCAGGCCGTGCATCAGGTCCATGTTGAAATTGTCGAAACCGGCCGCGCGCGCCATGTCGGCGGCCCGAACCGCTTCGTCGCCATTATGGATGCGCCCCAGTGCCTCCAGCTTGGCTGGCTGGAAGCTCTGCACGCCGATCGAAAGACGGTTGATACCGGTCTGCCGGTAGGCCTTGAACTTGTCCTGCTCGAAGGTGCCCGGGTTGGCTTCGAGGGTGATCTCGATGTCTGGCGCGAACGGAATACGTTGCTCTATGCCACGCAGTAGCCGGCCAAGGGCGTTGGCACTGAACAGGCTTGGCGTACCGCCACCGAAGAAGATCGAGCTGATCGGGCGACCTTGTACGGCAGCCAGTTCCTGGTCGAGGTCGTCGAGCAGGGCTGTGACGTAGGCATCTTCCGGTAGTTCAGGCCCGGCTGCGTGGGAGTTGAAGTCGCAATAAGGGCATTTGCGTACGCACCACGGAATGTGGATGTACAGCGCCAGCGGCGGCAGGCTGCTAAAGCCTGCCGCGCCGGGGGGCGACAGCATTTCGATCATGCCAGGCCCAGACGTTTGCGCAGCAGGGCCATGGCACGGGCGCGGTGGCTGAGCTGGTTCTTGTCTGCTGGGGCTAGATCGGCGCTGGAGCAGTTGCGCTCCGGTACCCAGAACAGCGGGTCGTAGCCAAAGCCCTGCTCGCCGCTGGCCTCGAACAGGATGCGCCCGTGCCACAGGCCTTCGCACAGGATCGGCAATGGGTCGTCGGCGTGGCGCACCAGCGCCAGAACGCAGACGAACTGTGCACTGCGCTCAGCTTCAGGCACGTCTTTCAAGGCTTCGAGCAGCTTGGCATTGTTTGCCGCGTCACCTTTGCCGTCGGCATAACGCGCCGAGTAGATGCCCGGCGCGCCGCCGAGGAAGTCCACTGCCAGGCCAGAGTCATCGGCCAGGGCCGGCAGGCCGGAAATGCGGGCGGCGTTGCGCGCCTTGAGGATGGCGTTCTCGACGAACGACAGGCCGGTTTCTTCCGGCTCCACCTGGCTGAACTCACCAATCGAGTGCAGTTGCACGGAATGGCCGAGCATGGCCTGGAGTTCCTTCAGTTTGCCGGCATTGTGGCTGGCCAATACGAGTTGCTGGAAATTCATCATTCGCCTGGGAACACTTCCTGGTTGAAGCTGAGAGAGTTGCTGATGCCGCCGGTTTCGATGGTCAGGTCGAAGGTGACGGTTTCTGGTTGTTCGATCTTGAACTGGGCGATGTAGTACACCGCGCCCGGTTCGGTAATCTGCGTGAACGACAGCGGGCTGATGCGCCCGGTCAGGTCTCTGACCTTACCGCTGACCAGTGCTGGGGTGGGCTTGCCGGCCTTGAGTACGGCAATGTTGAGCACGCCCTGGTTCTTGCTGCGAACCAGGCCGGTGGCCGCGGCCACCTCGGGTGTGAGCATGCTCGAGGTGAATGCGCTGTAGTGCACCGTCACGTCGCCAAATACCTCCTTGCGCTCGGGGCGTGCGGCATCGGCAGCCAATACTGGCAGGGCCAGGCACAGGCTGATCAGGAACAGGGCTAGGCGACGCATGGTGCGATTCCTCCGGTGGGCGTCAGACCGCGAGCTGATGCTCTTGCAGGCCCGGACTGCTGACGCGGTAGATGCCGATCTCACCTAGAAGATTAGGCCATAGCCGGCCACCCCACCCGTTGCGGTGCAAGTGGTCGACCGCCAGGCGGTCGAGTACCTTGGCTCGGCGTTCGTGCACAAGTTCTTCGAAGTCGGCGAAGGTGCAGAAGTGGATGTTCGGCGTGTTGTACCAGGTATACGGCATGAAGTCCGATACCGGCATGCGGCCTTTGGTCGCCAGGTACCAGCGGCAGCGCCAGTGGCCGAAGTTCGGGAAGGTGATGATGCACTGACGGCCCACTCGCAGCATTTCGTCGAGGATGCGGTCGGGGTATTCCACGGCCTGCAGGGCTTGGGTCATGATCACCACGTCGAAGCTGTTGCTGGCGAAGTTGCCCAGGCCTTTGTCCAGGTCCTGTTCGATGACGTTGACGCCCTTGGCCACGCAGGCGGCGATATTGTCGGCGTCGATTTCCAGGCCGTAGCCGGTGACCTGTTTGCGGTCACGCAGCGAGGCCAGCAG
>NZ_BCBP01000034.1:0-113921 GCF_001753955.1 Pseudomonas sp. NBRC 111139 | reverse complement strand
ACAGCTGCTATGATGAATGAGATCGAAAACTGAAATCCCCCACTAGAATTGTTGACTGGAGTCAAAATGAATAAAAAGCGGCCGGTTAATCTTGATATTCGAACCATTCAGCTTCCTCTCACGGCGCTTACATCGATTCTGCACCGGATTTCAGGAATTATGCTCTTTATTTTTCTGGGACTGATACTGTATATGCTGAGCAAATCGTTGGAGTCAGAAAAGGGTTTTAATGAAGTCAAGGAGATTTTTTCTTCACCTTTCGGCAAAGTTAGTTTCTGGTTGGTATACTCTTCATTTATTTAT
The DNA here is from genome assembly GCF_001753955.1 of Pseudomonas sp. NBRC 111139. Lineage (NCBI taxonomy): Bacteria > Pseudomonadati > Pseudomonadota > Gammaproteobacteria > Pseudomonadales > Pseudomonadaceae > Pseudomonas > Pseudomonas sp. NBRC 111139. The sequence continues at coordinate 113,618 of NZ_BCBP01000034.1, read as the reverse complement.
CATCTCGTAGCCGGAATTCGACACCTAGTTATGGATGTGGGTGTTGGTCATACTTTGAAAGGCAGCAATCGCGCCTCTACTATTGTTTTAGTAGTGTCGGGTGTTTTAATGGTTGCTGGCGCCGTATGGATTTGGTAGCTGTGGAGTCGTAATGCGTATTTACAAGGACTAAAAGCGTCCTTTAAAGCTAACTTACGAAAGTATTTATAATCGACGGTTCACGCTTAAACGGTTGAATCCTTTCGGGCTTCCGAATAGCTGTTAGCTGAAAGCTATCATGAGCTAAGTTTTCTGTGCATCATCAAATGTGTTAATGGGAGCGCCATAGTACTAGGTACAAATATGGCTCTAGGACAATGTTAGATGTTTTGGATTTTGAGGCGGATCGCTCTTATCGAAGATCGTCTAATTCGCTCTGAAGCGCAGGTTTTTTGAAACTATCACCTGGTTGGCACACTGTGCGAATCAACATCAGATATGAGAAAGCCAATCAGGTGAACACTACCCTCGAGGGCTCATCTGTCCAGTTAAAGCCTCGAGTCTTTCTGGGTGCGCAAAAGACAAGAAGGTTATATGGGAAAATTATGAGGCCTGGATACCATGCGTCATGGGCGTGCCGATGCTGTGAGTGACAGAGCGAGAAGCAAGTGAAAGTCCCTGAAGTAGGGGCGGGATGCGCCCGAGTGGCATTTTTTGTCTTAAGGTAGATCGCGTAGCTGTTCTTCAGAATAATCTTCAGAGCGTTGACGACAGCCATCGCTGTGCATTCCTCAAGAATAGAATGTGTCGGAAGGGTGGCGTCATTGGTGTTAGTCATCGCTTAGGATTTCTCAATCTGGCTTACACGGGCGCCTGTACCGATATCCCCGCGGATGGCGACGTATCGATGTTGAATTCCTCGCCAGACGAAGTGCAATGAGCTGCGGCTATAGGCTTGCGCAGCCTTAGATAGCCGGCCGTCGCAGGCGCGCCGGTTGGCCGGGATCTTCTTCTGCCCGTCAGGTGTCCGGTCGGAACTCCAGCACGAACGCTACGACCTTTTCGGCGGACATTTCGCACGGCTTCAACAATGTCCTATCTGATGTAACGCGGAAGAGGTTGAAGCTGACAATGTCAGTCCCGTCCAACTCCCTGGCGAACAGACTGTTGCGACGTCCGTCCCCAGATCGCCGGACGATCAAGCTGAAACGCCGGCCTTCATAAGTCCCTTCTCTGTATCCCTCCGCAAGCTTCGCGAAAGCGGCATCGAACTCGGAATGCTCCATGTCATCCATCCTTATTGATAGAACAGAGGCGCGGCGGGTGCGAGACCGCCAGTGCCGGGTCGCGCTAAGGTGCCGGGCAGATTCCTGCAGCCGACGAGGCCCGGGGTGGGCAGGATAATTGAGATGTCGGCGCCCGCATGGCTATCAGCGAAGTCGTCCGTCCAGTCTGCTAGGCAACGTCCACGCCTTTCCAGAAAGCGATGTAATCCCGGATACCCTCGGCATCCGGAGTGGGGGCGGGATAGGTCCAAGCGGCGTTCACGTTGAGCGCGTCACCCGCGCGAACATGAAAGAAGCGCGCGGCGCCTTTGATCGGACAGACAGATGTGTGCGGGCTCATCTCAAGCAGGCTCAGGTCGACTCCTGACGGTGGGAAGTAGTGATTTCCCTCGACGATGACTGTTTCGTCGCTTGTGGCGATAGTAGTGTCTTTCCAGATGGCTGAGACCAACGGACTCTCCTTTTGTATTCATCAACCGGCGAAGGCTCGCGGGCTGGCTGCCCCAAGCCGCACCTCCTCAGGTGGCAGGCGGGTTGCGCCCGAGAAGTTTGTCGAGCTCGCCTCTGACATCGAGCGCGAATAGCTCATCGGAGCCACCGATAAGGGTGCCATTGATGAAGATCTGCGGCACGGAGCTTCGCCCCGACGCTTCCGCCATGGCCTGCCGGTGAGCCGGATCCGCCTCAATATCGAGCTCCTTCCATCGCACGCCCTTTTCCTTGAGGAGCGCCTTCGCTCGGCGGCAGAACGGGCACCAATTCGTGGTGTACAGCAATACATCAGTTGTCATATTGCATCTCCGGCAGTTGCACGCGGATCGCTGTCATGGCGTTGATCTCCAATTCGCGGCGTTCAAAGATGGCGACTGCACCTTGGCCGACATCGGAGCAGATGCTGACGATTGGCCGCTATCCAGGCGACATGGCCCAAAGTGCTTTCACCGCCAGGCAGAGGCCGCACGCGCCTCCTGTAGCGCCGAGCCGATGCTCTAAGGTAACCGAGCCTCGATTGGGACGGAAGCGGTCCCGCTCGAATCGCCCATCATGCTGGTCGAGCATATCAGGACGACGGATAGTGCAGGAACTTTCAAATTGAGCTTGATGTCGAGCCAGGTATCGCGAGCGAAGGCGTTCTAGAGGCCGGGGGGTACGAAGACTGTGTTCGGCAAAACGGTTCACGTTGATCGCCAAAGCTTCCCAGGGCGCACGTCTACGATCGGCGCGACGTGAGATAGCTCGCGCCGCTAGCCCCCGTAGCGCTCCGTCTTGATGATGGAGGCGTCCAAGCCCGCCAGCAGCGCGCTATCGGTTGCGATGTTGACGAATCCGTTAGACCCGCAGACGAACACTTGCGTCGGCTTTCCCTGAAGCCTGGTTAGAATTTCTTGGACCATCATGCCGTCGATCCGTCGCGCAAAGTCCGATGCGCGAACCGGTTTCTCGCGCGTAATCGCGAGCGCCAGGACGAACGCCGGATCGCTGATTTCGATGCAATGAAGTTCTTCTGAGAAGAGAACGTCCTCGGCGGTTCGTGCGGACAGGAGCAACGCTGTCGGAACGGCTTGGGCCAATGCGCGGCGCTGCCGGATCATTGCCATCAACGGCACGAGGCCGGAGCCTCCCCCGATCAACAGAACCGGATCTATGGCAGGCTCAGGCCAAAGGAAATGGCCACCGAGCGGACCGCGAACTTCGATTTCGTCACCAATCGCCGCGATTTCGTGAAAAAACGGCGAAACTTCGGCATCCGGCATGCGCTCGATAGCTATCTCGACGATCGGGGTCGAAACTGCCGATGACGCGATCGAGTAGCTGCGCATTGCACTGTAGCCGTCGGGCGCGGTCAGCCGGATATCGACGTGCTGACCTGCGGTGTGCGCGAACGGCTTGCTCAACCGAAGGAAGAAGCTCTTGATACTCGGTGTTTGCTGGATGATGTCGTCGATCACGCATGATTGCCACGAACGGACTTGCGCTTCGTTTTCAGTCATGGGTGTATCGTTGTTCGCGCCACGGATCGCCGTAGATGTGATAGCCGTGCAGCTCCCAAAAGCCGGCCTCGTCACGCGTCGTGAATTGCAGCGCATTCACCCATTTGGCGGATTTCCAGAAGTAAAGGTGCGGCACTAGAAGACGCGCCGGCCCCCCATGATCGCGGGAAAGTGGCTTGCCCGCATAACTGAGGGCGACCATCGCTTTCCCGGAAAGCAGATCCGTCAGAGGGACGTTTGTCGAATAATTATCGTAGCAGTGCGCCAAGACGAAATCGGTAGGCCGATCAAGCTCTGCATCTGCAAGGATGTCTTCAATGAGTACACCCTCCCAAACGGTATCCAGTTTGGACCAAGAGGTGACGCAGTGAATATCCTTTGTCACCTGGGTCTTTGGTAGAGTGTTGAATTCGCCCCAATTCCACGTTTTGACGGGCTTCGGACCAATTTTGACTGTGAATTTCCAGTCGGAGGGCTCTACCCTCGGCGTAGGGCCGGCCGACAGAACAGGGAAATCCTCCACCAGATGCTGACCTGGCGGAATCCGATCGGACTGGTCGCCTGAACCGCGACCGGTGAAACCTCTGGTGACCATAGTGACCCCTCTTGCTCGATACGGCAGACCGAAGCCGGCCTTCATTTCAGTACTCTGCGTAAAGCATTTGCCCGCACATCCGCCGAATAAGCCAATCGACTAAAAATCAGATACAGATGCTCTATCATCGTAAAAAATCGCGTATCGAACATAGCGTCAGGCCAGCATGATTCCCAATACCCAATGGCTATAGGGTAGATAACCCCAAGGCTGCGTACGCTGATCTGCGGTATGCGGAGCGGAAGTTGCAGGTTCGCTCTCAAACGGATGGGCAGCGTGCAAAGCTCAAGGCTCACCAGCGCATGGTTGCCCAGTTCGCGCTCGCCGGCAGCTTGAGTATATTAAGGACGAAATGTCGATCTGATCTATTCTGGCTTCAGGAAATAGGGAAAATAAGGTCGGACGTTCGCGCACCGTCGCGACGCGCGATCATCCACTAAGCTTCTGTATCGGGGTTGGAGGATCAGATGAACGAGATCGAACGACAAGCGCCTGAGCTGCGGGTGCAAAAATGGATTGGCAAAGATGGGGAAAGTATCGCGCCGTTCAAACTGTCAGATATCGGGCCCGGCCCGAAAATCTTGTTTGCCTTCCAGCATTGGTGCCAAGGTTGCCATTTGCATGGGTTTCCGACGCTACAAAAGTTGCATGCAGCGTTGAGCTCAAAAGACGTGGGGTTCGCAGTGATCCAGACCGTCTTCGAAGGAACGCATGAGAATACCTTCGAGAAGTTGCGCGTGAACCAGCTCAAGTATGAGCTTCCTATCGTTTTCGGTCACGACGAGCAACCGACCGGCTCGCCGTTTCCAACCTTCATGGAAGACTACCGCACACGAGGAACTCCGTGGTTTACGGTTATCGACGCTGGCGGTAGCATTGTTTTCTCGGACTTCCATCTCGACGCGGAGCGACTAGTGAAGCAACTTGAGCAAGGTTAATCGTTGGAAGGTGGGCAATCATCCTGATTGCCACCCATCCCCTGATGCCCACTACAGGCGTTGCGCGCTGTAACTCTGTTGATCAGCGTGCGAAAACCCGGATCCGGATAGGAGGAGCGTCAACGATTGAATCAATCCGTTGGGAGAGGGCGGCTCCGCTCCGTCAGCTCGGCAATAGATAACCCATTCTCGCCGAGCAACTCTCTGATCCGATCGACGATATGAGCCCCTAGCGCCGCTGTCTTGGTCCCCCCCACAGATTCCCAAGATGCGAGTTCACACGCCGATACCTCGTGGTCAGCGCCGAAGTGCTTCTGTCGGTATGTCACCGCCGCCCTTCAATGATAAAGGCGCGGTAACGGGAACCGGCAAAGCGATGAGCAGCGATGGTTTGGTAGGCGGGACTGTCATACCAGTCGCGAGCGGCCTGCATCGTCGGGAAACGCAAGATTACGGCCCCTTCGATGGGCGGCCCCTCCAAATGCTGGATCGCGCCATAAGCGGCGAGAAAGGTAACGTCGTGACCATCGAACGATGGTCCGACGCCTGCAGAATAGGTTGCGAGTGCATGTGGGTCGCTGGTTTCTTCCCGCGTAAAGACGACGAACGCTTCCATCATTAGGCCTCTCAAAGGTTGGATCTGTTGGCCATTACCACCGGTGATGGCCTCACAGTCGTCAGGCTGGCAACTGGAACCCGATTTTCATGAGTGCCTCGACGCACGCATCCTGATCCTGCTGATAGTTGCCTCCGGAGATGCCTATGCCGCCGATCAACTTCCCATCCTCCAGAATCGGATAACCGCCGCCGACAGCGACCATCCGAGGGCGATAGGCTAGCGGCGCCACTTTTGGATCGTTGGTCACATAGTCGTTCCAGACATGGGTCGGGAACCCAAACGAGGCGGAACTCCAGGCCTTGTCGATGGCAACATCGACGGTAAGGAACGGCGCATCGTCGGTGCGCTCGAACGCGCGCAGGTTACCGGTGGCGTCGACGACGGCGACGGCAGCCGGGATGCCGATGGCACGGGCCGCAGCGAGCGCCGCGTCGATGAGGGCGACTGCGGTTTCGCGGTTGATCGAGGCGGTGGCAATAGATTTGGTCATGGGATTCTCATCGCTGGGGCATAACCCGTTCGGCTTTTTGAGGTTGGACAAGATGTTTGGCGATCGCGGTCGTTAGAAGCCTTCGAGGACGATCTTGCCTTTAGCCGCGCCACTTTCGATCAGTGCATGCACCGTCTTCAGATTGGCGGCATTGATCGGCGACAGTCGCCGGGTCAGCGTCGTGCGGATTTTGCCGTCGTCAACCAGCGCTGCCATCGCATCCAGAATCTCGCCCTGCTCATTCATGTCGGGCGTGCCGTAGATCGACCGCGTGAACATCAGCTCGTGGTGGATCGACACCGCCTTGCGCTTGAAAACCATGATATCGAATGCCTTGGGATCGTCGATCAGTCCGAACCGTCCTTGTGGGGCGATCAGTTCGGCGATGTCGGCGACATGTTGCTCGGTATGTGTGGTCGAAAAGACGAAAGCGGGAGCACCGATGCCGAGTTCGGCGATCTGTGGCGCGAGCGGACGAGAATGGTCGATGACGTGGTGAGCTCCAAGCCCTCTTACCCACTCTTGGGTTTCCGGTCGAGAGGCTGTGGCGATGACGGTGAGGTCCGTGCGCTGTCGCGCGATCTGGACGGCGATCGACCCAACCCCGCCCGCGCCACCGATGATGAGGATCGCCTCCGCCGCACCGGGTACGGGCTTCGCCACGTCCAGGCGGTCGAACATCGCCTCCCAGGCCGTCAACGTCGTCAGCGGCAGCGCCGCCGCTTCCGCCCAGGAGAGCGACGCAGGTTTGTGACCGACAATCCGGGCGTCGACGAGATGGAACTCCGCATTGGTACCGGGCCGTGTGATCGATCCGGCATAATAGACCTCGTCGCCTAACTCGAACTGCGTGACGTCGGGGCCGACCTCGCGCACAATCCCGGCGGCATCCCATCCCAGCACCTTCCAATCGCCATCTGCCGGCGGCGTGCTGTTGCGGACCTTGTAGTCGACCGGGTTGACCGAGACGGCCTTCACCTCAACCAGGATATCGTATCCTGCAGCGACAGGCCGAGGCAGATTGATGTCGACCAGCGCGGCATCCGCGGCGATGGGTCCCGGAACCTTGTAACCAATGGCTTTCATAAATGTCTCCAGCTTGCTTGATCGGATGACGCGAATGCTCGTTAGTCAACTTCTTCTACATTGAGGTCCCGACTCTTGAACTGGGTCGCGGTAGCAGATTTCATCGAACACGTCGATCAACAGGCCCTTATGCTCGGTCGCCGGATCGGTGATCGCGTAGAGGGTGGAGGCGTTATCGCCATCATCACCGCTTCCGAGGCGAAACGCCGCGTCGACGCAGATGCCGCACGGACCGATGGTTGATCCTGGCTCGAGATCGACGAGATTGCTGTCCTTGACGCGCTATTCGCGGTCTTAGCCCTTGGCGATGAAGGACTGAACTGCTTGTAGAGCGTCGGTCAGCTGCTATGTCATGGACGCACCTTCATCTTGAGTTGGATTGGACAAGCTTCCGTATAAGGCCCGCTGTAACCGTCAGATGACGGCGAAGAAAACGATGGGCAGTATTCACAGCCACTTAGCCTTCTTGAAGCGCACAAATAGGAAAACGCACGATATCGCTATCACTCCGAGCACGACAAAGTATCCGTAGGCCGTGTCCAGCTCCGGCATGTGCTTAAAGTTCATGCCGTATATTCCAGCGATCGCCGTCGGGACTGCCAGTATTGCCGCCCAGGCCGCGAGCTGGCGGGTGACCACACCGATCCTTTGCGCTTCCAGAAGGCTGCTGGCCTCAAAGACCGTGGACAGGACAAGCAGGAGGCCGTCGACCATGGACTGCACGCGGTGGACATGGTCCGCGACGTCGTGGAAATATGGTGTCATTTCGGCGCTGATGCAGGGAAAGTGGCCGCGAACGAGCTTTCGCACCAGCTCGGCCATAGCCCTGAGCGTGCGCTGGAACCGCGTGAGTTCGGACCTTAGTTCGAAGATTCGCGCCACCTCTTCTGGCCCGAGGAAATCGTGCAGCGACCGTCGCTCCATCGCCAGGACGTCGTCCTCGATCATTTCGAAGATGGGCAGATACTGGTCGACCACGCGATGCAAGATCGCGTGCAGCACATAGTCGACACCCTTGCCGAACTGCGTCGGCGATGCCTCGAGTTGCTCCCGAAGTTTGCCCAGCGCTCCGGCATTGCCGTGCCGCACGGTGATAAGGTGATTGTGACCGGTGAAGATCGCCATCTTGCCGTAGCTGATCCGGTCGCCGACCAGCTCGGCGGTCTGCGCGACGACGTACAACTCATCGTTGTAGACCTCGAGCTTGGGCGGGCACAGCGGGTGCATCGCGTTGTCGATCGCCAACGGATGAAGATTATATGTCCTTTGGATCGCGAGTAGTTCCTCGGGGGTGGGTTCGCTAAGCGCGATCCAGCAGAAGCCCGAGCGACTCTCGCCCAACTTGACGTGCTCATCGAGCGCGATTTCGCGAACTCGCTTGCCTTCGTTGTAATAATAGGCGGCGATGATGCTCATGCTGGCCTCGCGGGAATGTGGAGGCCACGCTGGACGGCCGGTCGAGCCAGCCCGCGTCCAAGCCATGCGCGGACGTTCGAAAAGCTGCTGAGGCCAAGGATGTCACCCGCAGCGTAGAATTCCACCAGCGCATTCACCCAGCCGAGCGTCGCGATGTCCGCGATCGAATAGTCGTCGACGATCCAGTCGCGGCCTTCCAGCCGGCGATCCAGAATCCCCAGCAGACGCGTGGATTCGTCGATAAAGCGCTGTTGCGGCCGCTTGTCCTCATAGTCCTTGCCGCCAAATCGCAGGAAGAAGCCGAGCTGACCGAACATCGGCCCGATGGCCGACATCTGAAAGAACACCCACGCTAGGGTCTCGTAACGCTGGCCTGGTTCGGTGGAGATGAACTGACCCGTCTTGTCGGCCAGATAGAGGAGGATCGCACCGGATTCCCATAAGGCGATGGGTCTACCGTCAGGGCCAGCCGGATCGATGATCGCCGGTATGCGTCCGTTCGGGTTCAGCGACACGAACGCCGGATCCTTCGACTCGTTGTTCGAGATGTCGATCAGGTGGGGCTCGTACGCCAGGCCAGTCTCCTCAAGCATGATCGAGACCTTGACGCCATTGGGCGTAGGGGCTGCGTAGAGTTGCAGGCGATCGGGATGAGATGCCGGCCAGCGCTGCGTGATCGGAAAGGACGAGAGGTCTGGCATAAATCTGCGATCCTGGTGTTGCGATGGCGACTGACTGGAACGAGCCGTCACTCTGAAGTAGGGTTCGATGACCGCGTCGCTGAACGACGCGGTCACGAAGATTGCGGACCGGACCGGCGCAGTGGCAACGGCAGTGAAGCCTATTCCGCCGCGGTCCCGGCCGCTGGCTGTACGTCGTCAACCTTTTGGCGCTTCGGAAGCACCCAGCCGGGACGGACGAAGTGGCAGGTGTAGCCGCCCGGGCGCTTCTCCAGATAATCCTGGTGATCGGGCTCGGCCTCCCAGAACTCGCCGACCGGCTGGACCTCGGTCACCACTTTGCCATCCCACAGCCCCGAGGCATCCACATCGGCGATCGTATCCTCGGCGACGCGCTTCTGCTCCTCGTCGACATAATAGATGCCCGACCGGTAGGAGAGCCCACGATCATTGCCCTGGCGGTTCAGCGTCGTCGGATCGTGGATCTGGAAGAAGAATTCCAGGATGTTCCGGTAGCTCGTCACTGTCGGGTCGAAGACAATCTCGATCCCCTCGGCATGCGTGCCGTGATTACGATACGTGGCGTTCGGAATATCGCCGCCCGTGTAACCCACACGGGTCGAGATGATGCCGGGCCGCTTGCGGATCAGATCCTGCATGCCCCAGAAACATCCTCCTGCGAGAACAGCGCGCTGATGCATGTTAAGCCTCCTCTACTTGATCGAGATATTCACCGTATCCCTCGGACTCCATCTCGTCGCGCGGGATGAAGCGAAGGGACGCTGAGTTGATGCAGTACCGCAGACCGCCGCGGTCGGAAGGACCATCGGGGAACACATGGCCGAGATGACTGTCTGCGTGTACTGACCTGACCTCCGTCCGGACCATGCCGTGTGCGCTGTCCCGCACCTCGTTCACGTTTGCCGAAACGATCGGCTTGGTGAAGCTGGGCCAGCCAGTACCCGAATCGAACTTGTCCGTCGAAGCGAACAGTGGCTCTCCCGACACTATGTCGACGTAGATGCCAGGCTCCTTGTTGTCGTTGTACTCGCCCGTGAAGGGCCTTTCGGTGCCCGCCTCCTGGGTAATTCGGTGTTGCTCGGGAGTCAGGTGGTCGATTGCTGTCTGTGACTTTTCAAATTTCATTACAGTCTCCAATACTTATCTAGAGGGCCAGGCACGCTACCGCTAATTTTTTATGTCTCCTGATTTGCTCCTACAATGGTAGTGGGATGGCAAACGAGGTTTTACTAAGTGTTGGAAAATTAGAGATTTAAATTTCGCGTCTATTAATTCTAGCGCAACTGAGTGGTTAAGCAAGTACGTAATCAGTAAATATTAAAAAAATAACACAAAAGCACGATTATATAATACAGTGTCAGTGTTTTATGATAATCAACAACGCCTGTTTAGATGCTGGTAGATGCGAATTTTTTGGCGTACAGTCAAAATTTTCTGATGGTTGCTTAGTGTGTTGGCGCTGATGGAAAATTGACCCACCCTGCCGATTGAAATTTGACCCAGGGCGGATTGCTGATTTTGTTACCAGCAACTGTGGATAAGTCTACCAGCGCAGCTGCTGTTGCCCCCACTCCTTCGCTAGCCCAGTTCAGTTGTTTAAGACCTGCCACACGCAGCCATGTAGCAGGCCGTCGTCGCCATGAAATCAGAACGGCTCATCGTCCTCCGGTTCCTGGCCGCCCTTACGCTTTCGCTCCCGTGATTTGATCTTGGCCTGGGCCGCCAAGCTACTGTGTTGCAGGCGATAGGACTCGTTACCGGTTTCGACGATGTGGCAGTGGTGGGTCAGCCGATCCAGCAGGGCGGTGGTCATCTTGGCGTCGCCGAACACGCTCGACCATTCGGCGAAGCTCAGGTTGGTGGTGATCACCACGCTGGTGTGTTCGTACAGCTTGGATAGCAGGTGAAACAGCAACGCACCGCCGGCCTGGCTGAAGGGCAGATAACCCAGTTCGTCGAGGATGACCAGATCCATGCGCAGCAGAGCTTGGGCGATCCGCCCGGCTTTGCCGTCGTGCTTTTCGCGCTCCAGCAGATTGACCAGATCGACCGTGGAGTAGAAGCGCACGCGCTTGCCGTGCCGGGTGATGCCGGACACGGCCAGCGCAGTGGCCAGGTGGGTTTTACCGGTGCCAGGCCCACCGATCAGCACCACGTTCTGCGCGGTGTCGGTAAAGGCCAGACTGGCCAGTTCGCTGATCAAACGAGCGTCTGCGCTGGAGGCGCTGAAGTCGAAGCCGGCCAGGTCGCGGTGCATCGGCAGCTTGGCCATGTTGGGGAGCCCGCAGAACTCGGAAAAAATCGTACGCTAAGGTTTTCCGAGCTGCCGCAGCGGCCTGAATTTCCCGTCTTCCAGCTTGCGGCTTTGCCGCCAAACGTAATCGCCGGTCAGGTTGATGTGCTCCCAGCCCAATGGCGAAAGGTATTGCAGTAACTCAGGATTAACTGGCTTGCCTGCCTCTTCTCGGGCCTGGGTCGCGCGCTCCAAGTACACGGTGTTCCACAACACGATGGCGGCCGTCACCAGGTTGAGGCCGCTGGCCCGGTAGCGCTGCTGCTCGAAACTCCGATCCCTGATCTCGCCGAGGCGGTTGAAGAACACCGCCCTGGCCAGGGAGTTACGCGCCTCGCCCTTGTTCAATCCGGCATGCACGCGGCGACGCAGTTCCACGCTTTGCAGCCAATCGAGGATGAACAGCGTGCGCTCGATCCGACCCAGCTCGCGCAGAGCCACGGCCAGGCCGTTCTGGCGCGGGTAGCTGCCAAGCTTGCGCAGCATCAGCGATGCGGTGACGGTGCCCTGCTTGATCGACGCGGCCAGCCGCAGAATCTCGTCCCAGTGAGCGCAGACGTGCTTGATGTTCAGGGTTCCGCCGAGCATTGGACGCAGCGTCGGGTAGTCTTGGACGCTATTGGGCACATACAACTTGGTTTCACCGAGGTCGCGGATGCGCGGCGCGAAGCGGAAGCCCAGCAGGTGCATCAGGGCGAAGACGTGATCGGTGAAGCCAGCGGTGTCGGTGTAGTGCTCCTCGATCCGCAGATCGGACTCGTGGTACAGCAGACCGTCGAGCACGTAGGTGGAATCACGCACGCCTACATTCACCACGCGGGTGCTGAACGGCGCGTACTGGTCAGAGATGTGGGTGTAGAACAGCCGTCCTGGCTCGCTACCGTACTTCGGGTTGACGTGGCCGGTGCTCTCGCCTTTACCGCCGGCACGGAAACGCTGGCCATCGGAGGATGAGGTGGTGCCGTCACCCCAGTTGGCGGCGAAGGCATGCCGGAACTGGCTGTTGACCAGCTCGGCCAGGGCCGTCGAGTAGGTTTCGTCACGGATGTGCCAGGCTTGCAACCAGGACAGCTTGGCGTAGGTCATGCCCGGACTCGACTCGGCCATTTTGGTCAGGCCGAGGTTGATGGCATCGCCCAGGATCGCCGTTAGCAGTAGCGTCCGGTCTTTCGCCTGTGCGCCATCCTTCAGGTGCGTGAAGTGGCGGGTGAAGCCCGTCCATTCATCCACATCCATCAGCAGCTCGGTGATCTTGATGCGCGGCAGTAGCTGGCTGGTCTGGTCGATCAGCGCCTGCGCGGTGTTGGGCACCGCGGAATCCAGCGGGGTGATTTTTAGCCCGGACTCGGTGAGGATGGCATCGGGTAGTTCGTTGTCCTTTGCCAGTCGGGTGACAGTGGCCAGCTGCTCGTCCAGCAGCTGCAAACGCTCTTCCAGGTACTGGTCGCTGTTCGGGTTGATCGCGAGTGGCAGCGCCTGTTCCCGCTTGAGTGCGGCGAATTTCTCGGGAGGCAGTAGGTAGTCATCGAAGTCGCGGAACTGCCGCGAGCCTTTGACCCAGATGTCGCCGGAGCGCAGCGCGTTCTTCAACTCGGACAAGGCGCAGATTTCGTAGAAGCGCCGGTCGATGCCTTCCGGGGTGATCACCAGCGGTTTCCAGCGCGGCTTGATGAAGGCGGTCGGTGCGTCGGAGGGCACCTTGCGCAGATTATCGGCATTCATCTCGCGTAGGGTCTGAACGGCATCCAGCACGGCTTGCGCTGCCGTCGCGGCTCGGAGCTGAAGCACCTCCAGAAAGGCTGGGGTGTAGCGGCGTAGCGTAGCGAAGTTCTCGCTGACCAGGTGCAGGTGGTCGAAGGCTTCCGGCCGGGCCAGCAGCTCGGCCTCAGTGACACTCTGGGTGAACTCGTCCCAGGGAATGACCGCCTCGATGGCGGCGAACGGATCGTCACCGGACTCTTTAGCGTCCAGCAGGGCCTGGCCGATCTTCGAGTACAGGCGCACCTTGTCATTGATCGCTTTGCCCTGCTTCTGGAACTGCTGCTGATGCTTGTGTTTCGCGCCACTGAACAGCTTGACCAGGATGCGGTCGTGCAGATCAACCAGTTCATCGATCACGGTCGCGGTGCTTTCCAGTACCACGGCGACCAGCGTGGCATAGCGCCTCTCCGGTTCGAACTTGCCGAGGTCTTGTGGCGTCATCTGCCCGCCCTCGCGGGCGAGCTTCAGCAATCGGTTCTGGTGGATGTGCCGGCCGAGGCTGTCGGGAAGGCCCACCAGTTGGAAAATCTTCAGCCGCTCGATGTGCTCGATCATGTGCCGCGAGTTCGGCTTCAGCGGTGATTGCCGCAACCAGGTCAACCAAGTGCTGTTGCTGCCGGCCTTAATGGTGAGCAGTTCGTCGAGCTTGGCGTGATGCGATGGGTTCAACGGCTCGATCAGGGCGCGATAGACCCGCCGATTGGCGCGTGCAATGGCCTCCGAACACGCCCGGTCAATAACGCTCAGCGTCGGCAGGATGCGCCGCTTCTGGCGCAAGCTCTCCAGCGCCTGCCCGGCCAGCAGCAAGCCCTTGTCGGTCTGCTGGGCCAGCTCGGTCAACTCGCGCACCAGGGCGCGGAAGTCCGACAGACCGAACGGGGCCAGTTGCAGGTAGGTGCGCAGTTCCAGAGCGTGCTCGCGGCGGGTCACGTCGCGCTCACCGTACTTCGCCCAACTCGCGGGGTCGGCTTGGACTTGCTTGGCCACCCACTGGATCACGGGCTCGGGTAGCGCCGTGTCGTTGCCCAGCGCATAACCAGGGTAGCGCAGCAGGCAGAGCTGCACGGCGAAGCCGAGGCGGTTGCCATCGCCCCGCCGTTGACGGATCAGGGATAGGTCGGAGTCGTTGAAGGTGTAGTAGCGGATCAGGTCATCCTGGCTTTCTGGCAGCGCAAGCAGGGTGTCGCGCTCCGTAGCCGAGAGAATCGAGCGACGCGGCATGGTTCAGTCGTCCGTGCGAAGGTACTGGTAGAGGGTTTCACGGCTGATGCCGAACTCGCGTGCGAGCTGAGCCTTCGGCTCGCCGGCAGCGGCCCGCTGCCGCAACGTGATGGCTTGATCGTCGGAGAGAGCTTTCTTGCGGCCCCGGTAAGCACCGCGCTGCTTGGCCAGGGCGATGCCCTCGCGCTGCCGCTCGCGGATCAGGGCGCGCTCGAACTCGGCAAAGGCCCCCATGACCGACAACATGAGGTTGGCCATGGGCGAGTCCTCGCCGGTGAACACCAACCCCTCCTTCAAGAACTCGATGCGCACGCCGCGCTTGGTCAGCCTTTGCACCAGACGGCGCAGATCGTCGAGGTTGCGCGCCAGGCGATCCATGCTGTGCACCACCACGGTATCGCCTTCGCGGACGAATCCGAGCATGGCTTCCAGCTGCGGGCGCTGGGTGTCCTTGCCCGAGGCCTTGTCGGTGAACAGCTTGCCGATCTCGACCTGCTCAAGTTGGCGTTCCGGGTTCTGGTCGTAACTGCTGACCCGAACGTAACCGATGCGTTGTCCCTGCAAGATGCCTCCATAGGCTGGATGGGCGGTAGGGCTTACGTTGGTTTTTGGTTCCATTGCGCCCTAAGCCTTGAATTTGTCAGGTTGGAATCTATGACCTTGGCAAGCATGTGTCAAAGAATGTGAAAGCAGACTCTATTCTGACGGCGCAGCGTGGCCATTCCTGACATCCAGTGTCGTTTTCAGAAGACGGCTGCACTGAACGTCAGAAGCCGACTGCACTATAGCAGCGGAGGGGTTGGATCCATCAGGCAACGACGGGCTGCTGCCGGCCAATAGCCGACAATGACGACACTGGAAATCCCCGCCTGTGAGCGTCGGCTCAGGGCGGGACAGCGTCATCCAGCTACCTGCGCCACTGACTCAGCCTTGTCCAGCCGGCCGCGCCGCACGAACAGACTGACCAGCCGTTGACGGATCGCCACCTGGAGTTCCGCCAGTTGTTCCGGCGTGATGCGAATTTCACCCGCTCGACGAGCGCAACACCGGCGCCGCCTACGCCAAGAACCGGCGAATCGAACTCAAACTCACGAACCGCTGAGCGCCGCGTCACCGCGCTGCTGCGCCAGCCAGTCGCGCGGGGCGCAGCCCATGCGCACGCGGAAGGCGCGCGCCAGAGCGTTCGGGCTGCCGTAGCCGACGCGGTCGGCCACCACCGCCACCGGCCGCCCCTGCTTGAGCAGGGTGCAACTGACGTTCATCCGCCAGTCGGCCAGATAGTCGCCCGGCGTGACGCCCACCGCGTCCTTGAACGCGGCGGCGAAGCGCGCGCGTGACATGCCCGCCTTCGCCGCCAGCGCCTCGAGCGACCACGCGGTCTGCGGCGCATCGTGCATGGCGGTTATGGCGCGCGCGAGTTTCGGGTCGGCCAGGCCCGCCAGCAGTCCGGTGGCGCCAAGCCGCCCATCCATCAGATAACGCAGCAACTGGATCAGTAGCAACTCGTACAAGCGGTCGATGGCGGCCTGCCGACCGCACTGGTCGCGCTCGGCTTCGGCAAACAGCAACTCTAGCGTCGGCCCGAGGCCGGGCAAGTCCGCCAACGGAATCAGCAGCATCGACGGCAAGGCCATGGCCAACGGATTGCCCGTCGAAGCGCCCAGGTCGACCTCCGCACACAACAGCTCAGCGGTATCGCCGGGGGCGGCGACAAAACGATGCGACGCCACGCGCGGATAAAACAGCAGGCTCGGCTCGGTAACCAGCAGATCTTCATGCACGGGCGAACGCGCCGTAATCGGGCCGCGCCGCACCAGATGGATATAGCCATGCGGCGCCGCGTAATGATGCTGCCCACAGAAGGCGCCGCTGTGAAAAACGCGCGCCGAAAGCGAGTAGTGCCGGAGCAAGCCGGCCAGTCGATCCGCCATTCCACTCTCCATATAAGACGATAGGTTACGTATTTGATACTTTACGTGCCATATCGTACCAAACAAAGGGCGATCATGCCCACGTGCTCTTGCACCTCACCCACTACGGAGATAGACATGACCCAAATCGCCCCCCTGACCATCGACACCGCTGACGCCGCTACCGCTGCCACACTCAAGGCCGTCAAAGCCAAGCTTGGCATGGTGCCGAACCTGTTCGCCACGCTGGCCCACGCGCCGGCGGCGCTCAATGGCTACCTCGGCTTGTCCGAAACGCTGGGCACCGGCCGCCTGAATGCCTCCCAGCGCGAGATCGTTGCGCTCGCTGCCGGTCAAGCCAATCGCTGCCAGTATTGCCTGAGCGCACACACCCTGATCGGCAAAGGTGCCGGACTGTCGGCAGAGGCCATCGCCGCGGCCCGCACCGGCCAGGCGGCCAACGCACTTGACGATGCAATCGCCGGCTTTGCCCGCGCGCTGGTCGAGCAACGCGGCGTGGTGTCGGCCGACGCCATGGCCAACTACCGCCGCGCGGGGCTCGACGACGGCCTGATACTGGAAGTGATCGCCAACGTCGCGCTGAACACGCTCACCAACTACACCAACCACATCGCCGACACCACGGTGGATTTCCCCGTGGTCGCCGTCTGATCTCCATAGGCATATAAGGAGAACACGATGAAAATCGCACTCACCGGCGCTCTGCTCGCCAGCGCCCTCGTCCTGCCACTGGCCGTCACGGCCGGCGACTTTTCGCCCTATGTGGGGTCGTCTCAGAAAACGGAAAATAAAGCACTCTAAGAGTCGCTAACACCACTGCCCAAGAGACCCGCATGAAGCAGTTATGCTTCATGCCCTCATGGCAAGACAACCCGTTAGCAAAGAACTGTGGCTGCAGTTGCAGCCCCTGATCCCCACCTTCACTCCCTCCGCCAAAGGTGGCGCACGCAAGCTCGCAGTGAGCGATGAGGCCGCCCTCAACGGCATCTTGTTCGTGTTGCATACCGGCATTCCATGGGAAGACCTCCCACAATCCCTTGGCTATGGCAGCGGCATGACTTGCTGGCGGCGACTTCGGAATTGGAGCGCAGCAGGGGTTTGGCAGAGGTTGCACCAGGCCATGCTGATGCGTTTGCGTGAACACGACCAGATCGATTGGAGCCGGGCCAGTATTGATGGCTCTTCGGTACCAAGCCCCCGGGGGGCCAGGAAACAGGCCCGAACCCCACCGACAGAGGAAAACTCGGCTCCAAGCGGCACATCGTCGTAGACGCCAGAGGCATCCCGCTGGTGGTTCTTGTCAGCGGGGCGAACAGACATGACTCCATGATGTTCGAGCGGTGCTTGGATGCGATCCCTGGCGTTGCAGGCCTGCAGGGTCGACCTCGCAAGCGACCAGCGAAGCTGCATGCTGACAAAGGCTATGACTACAAACGCTGCCGTGCCCATCTGAGGCAGCGAGGCATATCCAGCCGCATTGCCAGGCGCGGCATTGAAAGCAGCGAAAGGCTGGGCAAACATCGCTGGGTAGTGGAGAGGACGCACGGATGGTTTGCTGGCTTTGGCAAACTGCGAATCCGCTTTGAAAGGCGCCTTGACATCCACGAAGCGCTTTTGAAGTTGGCAGCCGCGATCATCTGCGCACGCTTCGTGGATAGGTGGTGTTAGCGGCTCTAAGCCGATGGCGTAGGTGGCACTCATCGTGTCACGTGCGGGCAAGCAGCTTCTCGCCATCGGGGCGCAACTCGCCCTTGGGCGAAATGTGCCGGTACAGGGTCTGCCGTGTGATTCCAAGCTCCAGACACAGGTCACCCACCTTGGTTTCTGGCTGGCCCATCGCGGCCATGGCCAGCCGCAGCTTGGCTGCGGTCATCTTGAACGGACGCCCGCCCTTTCGACCGCGCGCCCGCGCCGACGCCAGGCCGGCAATGGTGCGCTCGGCAATCAGTTCGCGCTCGAACTCGGCTAGTGCCGCAAAGATGCCAAAGACCAGCTTGCCAGCTGCCGTCGTGGTGTCGATGGCAGCGCCATGTCCGGTCAGCACTTTTAGCCCGACACCGCGCCCGGTCATATCGTGCACGGTGTTGATGAGGTGACGCAGGTCCCGACCCAGCCGGTCGAGCTTCCAGACCACCAGCGTGTCACCTGGCCGTAGCGCTTTGAGGCATGCGACCAGACCGGGGCGGTCCTCGCGCTTGCCGGACACCTGATCATCATAGAGGTGGGCCGGATCGACGCCGGCAGCAACCAGCGCATCGCGCTGCAAGTCCGTCCCCTGGGTGCCGTCAGCCTTGGATACCCGCATGTAGCCAATTTGCATATTTTGTCCTGTCACATATACGTTCGATTATGTGACAGTGTGAGCCAGAAAGTTCTCGCCGTCAAAAACTGTCACTTAACCCGTCATTTAGTCTAAGACCTGCAAACGGCCATTCAGGCTCGTAATGTGACAAAAACTCCGGCGGGATGCCCTCCTTGGTGAACGTGGCGCGCAAACGTTCCAGGGATTCGGGGTCGCGTCGCCCGTAGGACGCCAGTGTGAACAGCAAGCGGGCCGTCTCCGGGTTGTGTCGCGCTTCAATGATGGCCTCATCGATGGCCTGGGCTGCTCGTTGCCAGTGGTTGATGGGTTCCGGCTTCGGCACCTTCGCCGGCAGGCCGTTGGTGAAACCAGTGTGCGGCTCCGTCTGAAACAGCGCGGCCTGTTCCCCGCGCGGGATCAGCGCCTTTGACTCGATCAGCGTGATGGCGGTGGCCGCCGCCTCCAGCATCTGCCACTGCACCGCCGGGGCCAGAATCTCGTAGGGACGCCACAGACTCTGCCCGGCGCGCAGCGGATGGCCGCAGCGCTCCCAGACATGGCGGATGCTCGCCGAGCAACTGCCGCAGTGCGAGAGCGGCGTGTTCAGCTCATCAAGCAGGGTGCGCAGCAGCCGGAACCACAAGCCGGCGTGGACACGCCGACGCGGCAGCTCCACAAAACCCGTCGTCAGCGCCTGCCAGGTGCGCCGGTCCATGCAGGCGATTGCGTCATCGGCAGGGCGCGGCGCAGCATCGGCGATTTCCCACTGAAGATACCGGCCGTGCATGCCCCAGTAGGACTCCAGCCAGCAGCCATGCTGCGGGCAGCTCAGCATCAAGGGGAGCTGCCAGACGAGTAGCACAGCTTGATTCGTTGGATCGTTCAGACACTGCGGACACGCCCGGCGAATCGTCTGGCTCGGTAGCCAGGCACGCCAGCGAGTGATGGACCGCACCTTGCGGGTGCGCTTGGGCAGGAGCACCGCGCATTGGAATGTATAGGTTTCCAAGGCTGCTGGTACCGAATCGTCGAGACTGTCGAGCAGCCACGGCACCCAGCCTGCAAGACTCATGCTGCGCAACCGCTCCAGCTCGACGCCACTGCGCTGGCAGAGCGCCGTCAGCAACGACAAGGATGGTGCGGTATCCAGGTCATCAAGTTGGCTGTGACCAAGATCGTGGGCCAGCAGCTCGTGCACGTCCATCTGGTAGCAGGCGGCGACCCGGTTGAGCCATGAGGACAGGGCTTCGCCTTCCTTGGGTGCCGGATGCAGCGGCCAGCGCGGCGCGGACTTCACATCAGTTCCCGCTCGAACTGTCGCCGCCGCTCACTGGGGCCGATGTAGTCGGCCATGCTGAGCGTGCGGTGGTTGATCGCTTCCTCGCCACTCTCCACGGCGGCGACGGCCGCCGCCACCAGCAGATGTGCAAGCTCGCCGATGGTGCCTTCGCTCCGGGTGAGCAGGTAGCGGGCCATGTCCAGCGTGGCAATCGGGGATGGCCGCCGTAGCGGGAGTGACGCCGCGAAGCTGGCCAGCAGCGAGCAGCAGTCCTCATTGGCCTCCCACGGCGGCAGCAGCATCGGCTCGAAGCGGTTTTCCAACTGATCGTCCGAACGGATGGCCAGGTACGCCTCGCGCGTGCCGACCCCGACCAGGGGGATACGCAGCTCGTTGCCGAGGAAGCGCAGCAGGTTGAGGAACTCGCGCCGGTTAACGCTGTTGCCAGCCAGTACATTGTGCAGTTCGTCGATCACCAGCATGCGCACGCCGACCTTGCGCAGCAGGGCCAGCGCCAGTTGCTCCATTTCCGGCAGCCGTGGGCGCGGGCGCAGCGGCGCGCCCATCGCAGCCAGCAGCGCGACATAGAAGCGGATCACCGATGGCTCTGACGGCATCTGCACGACCAGCACCGGGATATGTTCTTGGTCAGCGTCGGTGCCGACCGGGTGCGCCCGCCGGAATTTCTCGACGATCATCGACTTGCCGTTGTTGGTGGGGCCGACCAGCAGCAGGTTTGGCATGCGTTGCTTGTTCGGCCACGCATACAGAGTTTCCAGCCGGTTCAGCGCCTCGACCGCGCGCGGGTAGCCGATCCAGCGGTCGGCGCGAATGCGCTGGATGCGCTCGTCTGCCGGCAGCCTGGCCAAACCCTGTGCCGCTGGCAGCAGGTGGGACAGGTCAATGACGGGATATTCGTCCACGGCTACCACTCCTCGATCTGATCGAACGGTTTGGCCGGCGGCAGGTTGTCTGCCTGCGGGTCAGCCATGTCCACATCCGGCGGTATGGGCTTGGCCGGTGGCTCCGACGTCTTGAGGTGCTGGCGGCGATCAGCGTCGCGCCGCGCCTTGCGCGTGGCCTTCTGGGCGGTGGTCACGATCTCGCGCATCTGCCCGATCATGCGGAACAGCGCCGACTCGTCCACCTGCTCGCGCCCGAGCTGACGCAATTTGGCCAGCGCCTGGCGTTGTTCCCAGAGGGTGACGGCCGGATGGGACAAGGTGCGGTAGTGGATCTCCAGATAGTGCTGACCTTCCGGTTCCAGTACCCAGATGCGGCTGATGTCGCGCGGATCGCGCCGGATCAGGAAGGCGGGCAAGCGCTCGCGCCG
Organism: Pseudomonas sp. NBRC 111139; assembly: GCF_001753955.1. NCBI lineage: Bacteria > Pseudomonadati > Pseudomonadota > Gammaproteobacteria > Pseudomonadales > Pseudomonadaceae > Pseudomonas > Pseudomonas sp. NBRC 111139. Next base: position 92,397 of record NZ_BCBP01000034.1, on the reverse strand, counting down.
GGCAATCCACGGCTTGAGGGCGTCGGCGTAGTAGTGGATGTGGTCGATGACAAAGCCGGTGCGGGTCAGGGTGCGGCGGATCACCGGCAGGAAATCGACCAAAAACGCGGTGGGGCGGGTAACGACGGCCGGGACGCCAACGCGCTCCACGGCCTCGGCCCAGCGCGCGGCCGGCGGCTGGAGCAGGCCGTTGTGCACGGAGCCGTGATAGGTGCCTACCGCCAACGCGAGCCAGCGCTCCAGCTCGCGCAGCGTCAGGGTGGCCATCTTCTCGGAATCGTACTCGCCGCGCTGGCCGGGATTGGAGAAGGTCGTCCCCGGTAATTCGTCGTGGATCATCTGCATCGCCGTGCCGATGATCCGTTCCACGATGCCGCCGTAGTGCGGCTGGCCTGGTGGGCGATAGTCCAGCCGGATGCCATGCTGTTCGCAGCCACGGCGCAGCGCTTCGCTTTTGAACTCGGCCGCGTTGTCCAGATAGAGCAGCCTGGGCTTGCCGCTCATCGGCCAGTCCATTTCCACATTCAGCCCTTCCAGCCAGGGCCGCTTGTCGCAGGCGGCATGCGCGAGGCATAGGCCGACCGAGACGGCGGACGGCGCTTCCAGCGTGACCACCATGCCGAGTACGCAGCGCGTGAACACGTCGATGGCGAGGGTCAAATATGGGCGGCCAATCGGTTGCCGGTCGCGCTCGTCGACCACGATCAGGTCGATGACGGTGTGGTCGATCTGCACCTGTTCCAGCGGCATGGTGACTTCGGGCGGAATGCCACCCGCGCCTTGCAAGGGACGGGCAGCGTCCTGCCCGCCCCGGCTGCGGGCTATTTTCGCCGGGTGTAGTCCGGCAATCCGCTGGGCCACGGTGTTGCGCGCCGGCACCGGCAGCTTCTGGGTTTTGCACGCCTGCGCGACTTCGCGGTGGAACGCCGCCAGGCTGCGTTTCTGCTTGGTCAGGAAGCGCTTTTGCAGCAGCTCGCGGATGATGCGCTCGACCGGTTCCGGCAAGCGCCCCTTGCCTTTGCCGCCGCCGGATCGGCCGGGCGTCAGGTCTGTTACCAGGCCAGTACCCTGCCGGGCGCGACGGATCAGGACATATACCTGTCGCCGGGACAGGCCCAGCGCTTGGGCTGCCTCATCGGCGGCTTCATGCCCGACCACCTCAAGCGCTGCCAGTGGCCCGATGATTTCCGTCCGGTGCCGGGCTTGCGCCCATGCCTCGTCGGGCAGGGTGGCCACGCCTTGCGCGGCAATCGGTGGAGTGTCTGATGTCATGCCCAAACCTCGCTTTGGTGCACACGAGTATTGAGCATAGTCGAGATTGGTGCAGACGACTCCTGATATTGGGCTGTCAGGAGCCGTATGCACACCAGGCGTTACATCCAGTCAGATGGTGCGGTCGTCTTCTGAAAACGACAGGCGCAGCGTGGCCATTCCTGACATCCAGTTAGGGTATAGCCTAGATTGACATGCGCGATGCAACCCTTAACTTGCTTGCACCTATCGTTTCCATGCTAGCTTTATCGTAACGCTAAAGAAATTGGGTTTAATGCCGAATACAATAAAATAAAACAGCCAACCCTTGAGGCTCTTATGCGCCAGAATTTACCAGTGACGGGTCGAAACTTAGAACTCCCAAAAGATACCAATATTCTTTCGACTACCTCCCCTCAAAGCCATATCACGTACATTAATCCTGACTTCATTAAAATCAGTGGTTTCACTGAGGAAGAACTATTAGGCCAGCCTCACAACATCGTAAGACACCCAGATATGCCGCCTGCTGCATTTGAGCATATGTGGAGTACATTAAAATCTGGCCGCTCATGGATGGGGCTAATAAAAAATCGCTGTAAAAATGGCGACCACTATTGGGTAAGTGCTTATGTAACGCCAATAGCTAAGAATGGTTCGATTGTTGAATACCAGTCTGTAAGGACCAAGCCTGAACCTGAGCAGGTTTTGGCTGCGGAAAAATTATATGCTCAATTGAGAAGCGGGAAGGCCGCGAGGCCGAAATGGGCTGCTAGCTTTTCCGTGAAAATACTCTTGCTCATATGGAGTAGTATTATATCAAGCGCAATGGCTGCCGGCATGCTTACTGATACATCAATAAGCAGCTTATTGTTAGCTACTTTAATGTCAGGAAGCTTAAGCTCTGTTAGTGTTTTGGCTATTCTCTCTCCTCTTGGAAGACTGGTTGAAAGAGCCAGGAATATTTCCAATAACCCATTAAGTCAATCCCTCTACACTGGGCGCACCGATGAGTTTGGCCAAATAGAGTTTGCTTTACGAATGATGCAAGCTGAAACAGGCAGCGTAGTAGGTCGCATAGGTGATGCATCAAATCGGCTTAGCGAACACACCCAAAGCCTACTAAAGGATATTGAGTCAAGCAATGTACTTACAGTTGAGCAGCAGGCAGAGACAGATCAAATAGCAACGGCAGTAAACCAAATGGCGGCAAGCATTCAAGAGGTTGCGAGCAATGCACAGCATGCTGCAGATGCGGCCGGAAGAGCAGACACTGAGACGGCATCTGGCCAGCGTCTGGTAGCCCACACAAGCCAGTCAATCATTGCCCTTGAAGGTGAAATTAGGCAAGCCGCTCAGGTTATTCATGAGCTTGAAGGTCAAAGTAACGAGATATCAAAAGTTCTTGACGTTATACGAGGGATCGCCGAGCAAACGAATTTGTTGGCACTCAACGCAGCAATTGAGGCCGCGCGTGCTGGTGAGCAGGGGCGTGGTTTTGCTGTTGTCGCCGATGAGGTTCGCAGTCTTGCTGCTCGCACCCAGCAATCGACAACGGATATTCAAAGCATGATCAGCGCTCTACAAGAGCGAGCGCAATCCGCTGTTACAGTCATGGAGCAAAGTAGTCGGCAAGCGCACACGAGTGTAGCTCACGCAGAGGAAGCAGCTACAGCTCTTGATGGAATTGGCCAACGTGTTAACGAAATTACCGACATGAACGCGCAAATAGCGACTGCGGTCGAGCAGCAGGGAGCAGTAAGTGAAGACATCAACCGCAGTATTAACAATATACGCGATGCTGCTGATACCAATGTACAGACCGGGCAGAATAATTTGCAAAGTGCGAAATCTGTCGCTCAGTTAACTAGCGCTCTGAGCGAACTGGCAAAACAGTTTTGGGAAAAACGAGGATAACGCTTTTCAGTATCTCGACAGGGATAACTTACTTTACCATCGGTTATCCCTTTTAGCCGCACAAATTTTAGCCATGGCTTTTCAGGAAGTCAGGGCTATCAGAATGGCCTTAGAAAGCCTAGTCAAAGAGCTGTCACGAGAACACCGTTAGCTTAGCGTACGATTTTTTCCGAATTCTGCGGTTCCCCCATCAAGGAGCGTTCGCAGGTCGCCATCAATGAGGGCGAACCGAAGAGCAATCCCTGGGGCGGCCAACTGGTGGGTGGTCCGACCACAGCCAGTACCGGCAATAATGTGGACGACAATATGTCGTTCAGCCAGTTTGCCTGAGTGCGCCTGACGGCCGCCTGATGGCGGCCTTGCTGCGATGAACATGCACCGCAGGGCATATGCCCTGCCGGCGCATGCCATGGTCAGCGCAGGGTGTAGCCGTTGTCGACGATCAGGTCCTGCCCGTGGATGCCCCGTGCGCCCAGCGACAGCAGGTGCAGCATGGCGTCGGCGATCATGGCGGGTTCGAGAAATGCCCCATTCAACAAACGCTGTTCCACTGTCTTGGCCACCGCCGCCAGCGCGTCGTCGCTGAGTTGCAGGGTGCCCCAGATCGGTGTTGCCGTGGGCCCTGGCGATACCATGTTGACCCGGATGTCGTCGGCTGCCAGCTCGACGGCCAGGTTGCGCGCAAAGGCTTTCAGGGCCGCCTTGGAGGCAATGTAGGCGGCGAGGCCGGGAAAGGTTGCCTGCGAGAGAAAGGTGCCGGTGAACACGACCGAGGCTGGGCGGGCCAGGTGGGCTTTCAGGCTGGCCAGGGTATTGAGCGCGCCCGCGCCATTGACGGCCCATTGCCGCTCGAAGGCTGCGGCATCCAGGCCATCGGCCAACTGGGCGATCCCGGCATTGGGGGCCAGGTAGTGTATCGGGCCCAGGGTGTGCGCATACCGGGCCAGCCTGGCGAGGTCGTCGGCGCGGCTGATGTCGCCTTCAAGCCAGGTCAGTCGTTCTCCGTAGTGTTCCTGCAAAGCCCCCAGCTCACCCTGGTGACGGCTCATGGCCAACACCCTGGCCCCGGCCTGGAGCAGGCCGGTCGTCAACGCGTAACCGATGCCCGAGCTGGCACCGGTGACCACAGCCAGGCGATTGTCGAATTCGTTGTGCTGCATGGTTTGTCCTTGCATTCAGTGGGTGAGCACTGTGCTGAACACAAACCATGCCAGTATATAAGTTGTTTAAAAACAGTAGGTTGTGATTTTTGTTGTCGTTATGACCTGGAGTTTTTGTGGTCGCGGTGACTCATCGGTGGTCGCGATGACCCGGCCAGGCGAGCGCATTGCCTCCAGGCTCGTTCCGCATAGAATGCGCAGTGGGGACAATCGGTAAAATGTTCTGCACGGACGGATAAAACCACTGTGCGCATTCGCGGCAGGATAACAGCCATGCCAGGCGCCTTTGTGGCGTTCACGCGTTGAGGGCATCGAGGCGGAGGCGCATGGCGCGCTTCCCGTAACCAGGGGGCATGTACAGTGATCAAGCTATCGAAACGCCACGGGCACCATCTTTTTGCGTTGTTGCAGTCGGCCATTACCTGTGCGATTGCCTCGGCAATTGCCAGCCGTCCGCTGTTTCCCGTGGAACGGTTCATGGGGCACTGGTCGAAGGCCTGGGTGTTGTCCTGGCTGATGATGATTCCGGTGGTGCTGTTGATCGCGCCCTGGCTTCGGCGCCTGGTCAATTACCTGACCGACAGCGACAACCTCTGAGCCCACCGCGCAGCGATGGCATCGGCGGGCCTGAGTGAAAACGCCTACAGGGTGAAAAACGATGACGGCACTCGCGAGCGTTTCCGTACGCCGGGGCAAGCCTTCTCGCCTGGGGAACAGGTACGCATCGACGGCATTCGCCTTGTTCACTAGCAGCCCTGGCCCGAACGGCGCCCCGGCCATCATCCATGGGCGCCGTTCGCGCGGACAGCTTCAATCGAGCAGCCAGTCGCTCATCTCGCCCAGGTCACGTACTTCACGGGTCGGGGTGGCGCCCAATTCATCGAACACGGCCCCCTGACGATTGACCCAGCACACCGGAAAGCCGAAGTGCCGGGCGCCGGTCGCATCCCAACTGTTGGACGAGACGAACAGCAGCCTGTCCCTGGGGATGGCCATGGTTTGTTCGGCCAGGCTGTAGACGCGGTTGTCCGGCTTGAACACCTTGACCGTTTCGACACTGATCAGGTGGTCGAATGCCCAGCCCATGTCCGAGTGGCTGACGACCTGCTCGATGGAGTGGTGCGAGCCGTTGGAGGCGATGGCCATGGGCAGGCCGCTTGCTTTCAGCCGCCGCAAGGCCGCGGTCGTGTCCGGGTGGGGAGCCAGGTGCAGGTAGGCCTGGCCGAGCTGCCGCAGAGTGGTTTCATCCGTGGCGAGCCCCAGGTGCTTGCAGGTGTAGCGCAGGGCTTCTTCGGTTCGTTGCTCGAAGCTGGCATAGCGGCCCATGAGGCTGCTCAGCCAGGTGTATTCGAGCTGCTTCTGTCGCCACAGGCGGGAGATGGCCTCACCCTGGCCCGGGTAGGCGCTTTCGCAGGCCTGGACGACGGAGTGCACGTCGTACAACGTGCCGTAGAGATCAAAAACGATGCCTTCAATGGGTTGCATGCCACACCTCTCTGGGGATCGTGTCCGGGGGTCAGCGTGCGCTGGGCACGCTGACCCGGTGAGGCTTACGCCGGGTAGTTGGAGGGGAACAGCGCGCGGCGCATCTGCTCGTCGAGGTCTTTCTTGAAGGCGTGGTCCTTGCCCACTTCACGGGCACGGGCCGCCGCCGGGCGCGCATCGATGGCCTGGAACCAGCGCTGGATGTTGGGGTAGGCGGCCAGCGGGTCGCTTTCGCCCTTGAGCACGCGCGAGGCACGGTCGATCCAGCCCCAGGCTGAGATGTCCGCCAGGGTGTAGCTGTCGCCCACGATGTAGTCGCGCCCGGCGAGGTGCTCATCCAGCACCTGGTAGTGCCGTTCGGCTTCGCGCCGGTAACGGTTGATTGCATAGGGGATGCTCTCCGGCGCGGCATACTGGAAGTGCACGGCCTGGCCGGAGAACGGCCCGATACCCGTGGCGATGAACATCAGCCACGACAGCAGTTCGGGTTTGTCGGTCGGCGCGCCCATGAGCTGCCCGGTCTTTTCGCCGAGGTAGAGCAGGATGGCGGTCGAATCGAACACCCGTGCCTCGCGGCCACCGGGGCCTTCGCTGTCGACGATGGCCGGGACCTTGCCATTGGGGTTGATGGCCCGGAACTGCGCGGTGTGCTGTTCGCCCTTGCCGGTATCGAGAGGAACCAGCTGGTAGGGCAGCCCGGTTTCTTCCAGAAACAGGGCGACCTTGGCCGGGTTGGGCGTGGGGTGGTAGTAGAAATGAATCATGCGGGTGGGGTCCTGTCTTGTGTTTTAGATCGTTCGATCTAGAATAGGGCCGTCTACAGAAAAAGGGCAACACCTGTGTTGGCCTGGCAATGGGAGTACGGATGGCTCGGCCAAGAGAGTTCGATGAGAGGGCGGTGCTCGATGCAGCCGTTCAATGTTTCTGGGCCCGTGGCTATGAGGCCACTTCGGTGCGTGACCTGGCCCAGGGCATGGGGCTGACCAGTGCCAGCCTGTACAACGCTTTTGGCGACAAGCGCTCGCTGTATCGCCGTGCGCTGGACCATTACGTCGAAGAGGGTTTTGCCGACCGGGTGCGGCGATTCGAAGGCGTCCTGCCGCCGCGCCAGGCCATCGAGGCGTTCTTCGACGAGATACTCGAACGCTCGCTCAACGACCCCCAGCACAAGGGTTGCATGCTGGTGAATTCCGCCCTTGAGGCCTCACCGGACGACCCCGACTTCCAGCGCGCCGTGGCTGCTGTCCTGATACAGATCGAGGCCTTTTTCCGGCGCTGCGTGCTGGCCGGCCAGCACAGCGGCGCCATTACCTGCGCGCAGCCGGCGGACGATCTGGCGCGCCTGCTGCTGGGCATTCTCCTGGGCGTTCGCGTCCTGGCCCGAACGCGGCCGGAGCGTGAACTGCTCGAAGGCATGGTACGGCCAGCGCTGACCCTGCTTGACAGTCACTTGAACCTTCACGGGGACCACCAACGATGATCGAGCTCTACTACTGGCCAACACCCAACGGCCACAAGATCACCCTGTTTCTGGAAGAGGCCGGCCTGGACTACCGCATCCACCCGGTGGATATCAGCGCGGGCGACCAGTTCAAGCCCGATTTCCTCGCGTTCTCGCCGAACAACCGCATGCCCGCCATCATCGACACTGCGCCGGCCGATGGCGGGGAAGCAGTGACGGTGTTCGAATCCGGCGCCATCCTGCTGTACCTGGCGGAAAAAACCGGGTTGTTCCTGCCCACCGACCTGCGTGGCCGCAAGACGGTGACGGAATGGCTGTTCTGGCAAATGGGCGGGCTTGGGCCGATGGCCGGGCAGAACCATCATTTCGGGATCTATGCACCGGAAAAGATCCCCTACGCGATCAACCGCTACGTCAACGAAACCAACCGCCTCTATGGCGTGCTGGATCGTCGCCTGGCGGACAGCACCTTCGTTGCCGGCGAGCAGTACAGCATTGCCGACATGGCGTGCTACCCCTGGATCGTGCCGTGGAAGAACCAGCAGCAGAACCTCGACGACTTCCCCCATGTGCGCCGCTGGTTCGAGGCCATCGCCCAGCGCCCGGCCACGGTCAGGGCCTACGCCAGGGGTGAGCCGTTCTCCAGCCGCCCGACGGTGACCGAGGCGGGCAAGAAGATCCTCTTCGGGCAGACGGCGGGCAATGTACCGGCCGGGCAATGAGCCCCTGAGCCTGCCGTACCTGCCGTAATAGCCTTGATGCATTCAGCCGTGGGCCTCGGTTCCTGCCCCTCTCTCATAAACGGTAGAGGGGCACGGAGCGCCCACGACCTGAAGCGCACAGCATTGCCTGCGCCAGTCGCATTCAGCGAATGCGCAGCAGCCTGTCCAGCGACCACGCCCCGGCGCCCCGGCCGATGATGACCAGCAGCAATCCGGCCCAGGACAGGTGCGTTGGCCAGGCATCGGGGTAGACGAATACCTGGATGACCGCAGTCATGCCCAGCAGCGCCAGGGCAGACAGGCGCGAGAACAGGCCGACGATCAGCAGCAGCGGAAACACATGCTCGGCATAGGTCGCCAGGTGGGCGGCCAGGTGCGGTGACAGCAGCGGCAGGGCGTATTCGCTACGAAACAGCTCATAGGTACCGGGGGTGATGGTCAACAGCCCCTCGACCTTGGTGCGCCCCGAGAGAAAGAAGATCGCCGCAACGCTGATGCGCGCCACCAGGCTGAGCGTCGAGTCGCTGATCAGGCGCTGAAGCAGGTCGCACACCTGGTCCCAGCGTTGACGCACTGTGGCGCGGCTGTTGTTGGACGACGGCTGGGTGATATCCATGGCTATTTCCTTCATGCAAGAACAAGGGGAGAGAACACGCGGGCACCCAGCAAGCGGCTGAGCAGGTCGGTAAAGTCCAGGTCGCCTTGCCGCTGCAAGGCCAGGGCCGAGGCCCGCTCCAGATCGTGTCCGGCAGCGCAGGCGTCCAGAAACACGCAGCCAGCGGGTTCGAGCGCGTGCCAGGTGACGCCATCGCAATGGCCCACCAGCAAAGCGCCTTCGCCCTGCCAGGGCAGGTTGTCAGGCAGGTCCACCCCTTCGCGGTTGCAGCGCCAGAGGCTGTAGATCGGTTGCTCGTCGAACCACCGCCAGCGTGCGCTGGCGCGCGGGCGCAGGTGACAGGTTGCCAGTGCCTCGGGCGACACGCCGGCCAGGCTGGCAAGTTCCAGCGCGGGCTCCTGCACGGCACAGAAGGCCTCTATCCACAGGTAGTCGAGTTGGGCCACCGGGCCCAGGTAGGGCAGCTCCCGGGCCGGCTCGAAGGCCGCGAGAAACGCGGGAAAGTCCGCCCCGTAGAAGATCAGGCGGGCATCGCTTGGTGCGCAGGCGTTGGCATGAACGACCGCCGCCGCGCGCAGCCAGTCACGGCCGACCAGGCGTTCGACGCTGGGGAAGTTGTCACACAGCGCCTCGACGCAGCCCTTGAGTACGGTATTGCGGTACACCTGAAAGCCGGGTTGCGCGGTGAGGGCGGACAGTTCCGGGGCGGCACGTACCTGCAAGGCCTCGATGAAGGCGTCCTGGAAGTGTTCGAGACGTCTGATCATTGCGTCGCTCCCAGTCGGTCGAGCATGGCCTGGGCGTGCGCGCGTTCGCCGAGCAATGCCGTGAACGCGGGTACGTTGTCATCGCGCTCGATCAGCGTCGGGCGCGGGCCGATGCGCTGGATCAAGCGCTGATACAGGGCCCAGACCGGGTCAGCGACCGGGGCGTCGTGGGAGTCGATGAGCAACGCACCGCCGGCGTCATGGCTGTGCCCCGCCAGATGAATCTCCGCGACGGCCTGGCCCGGGAAGCGATCGATGTAGGCGGCCGGATCAAAATCGATGTTGTGCGCGCTGACGTGCACGTTGTTGATGTCGAGCAGCAGGGCGCAACCAGTGCGCTGCGTCAGCTCGGTGAGAAAGTCGATTTCATCCCAGTCGTGGCCGTCCAGGTGCAGGTAATGGCTGGGATTTTCGATGGCAATGCTGCGCCCCAGGGCATCCTGGGTACGCTGTATGTTGTCTGCGATGCGTACCAGGGCCTCGTGGCTGCGCGGGAATGGCAACAGGTCCGGGTAATAGTGATTGCGCCAGGTGGACCAGGCGAGGTGTTCGGATACCAGCGCCGGTCGCACGTGGTCTGCCAGCCTGCGCAGGCGCTGGAGGTGCGTCGGGTCGGGGGCGGCGTCCGCCGCCAGGGACAGGGAGACCCCGTGCAGCGACAGCGGATGCCGTTCGCCCACCGCTTCCAGGTGGGCCAGGCGAGCACCGCCAACCATGTAGTTCTCTGGGTGGACCTCAAACCACAGCCCGGCTGCGCTGCAGTCCCGGGCGGCGTCGTAGTGCTCGGCCTTCAAACCAAGGCCGGCACCCAGTGGCATAGGAGCGTGCATGATCGGCGGCGCCTGCGCTCAGGACTTGATCGGCGTGAGCGAGCCCATGCCCTTGGGGGTCTTGATCGAGGTGCAGGTGCCTGCCGGGACGTTCTTCCAGGCATTGCCCTGGTAGTCGACCTTGGAGGTGCCGGCGCAGCTGGTGCCGGCACCGGCGGCGCAGTCGTTCTTGCCGGCCAGGGAGACGCCGTAGCATTTTTCCACGCTTGGCGTGGCCTGGTTGTCGGCCATGGCGGTGGATGCAATGGAGGCGAGGGCGAGTGCGGCGGTAGCGAGGGCGAAGCTTTTCATGGTGTATCTCCGTGAGAGGCTCAATGGCCGCCAGCGCAACGTGACGGTCCGACCAGTAATTCGCTCTGGCGGCGCACTTGGTTACAGCACATCGAATATTTCCTTCGACGTGCTCACGCTCGCCGCCTTGACGCCTGCCCATGCCCCGGGGGCGCAACCACCTGGTGCTACAGCGCGGGAAAATTCACCCAGGCTGTAACCGTTACCCCCTTGGCAGCGAACTACCTCCACAGGGCCTGGCCGGTGCCAACGGCACCGCGCTCGGCCGCACATGGCTTCGATGGCCGGGCGCCCGCTGGTGCCAAGGCCCGCTTGGCATCGGGTAGCAGAGGTAGTTGGACGATGAGGACTGACGAGCTGATTACCCTGCTGGCGACCGGTGTGCCGGCGGTCGACAAGCACCTGTTCGGCAAGCGCTTTGCCCTGGCGCTGGTGGTCAGTGTCCTGGGGGCCGCGTTGCTGATGACCCTGCTGTTCGGGGTACGTCCCGATCTGGCGCAGGTGGCTCGCTTGCCGCTTTTCTACGCCAAGCTGGCGTTGCCGGTCGCGTTGCTGCCGGGGGCGCTGTACCTGACGCGGCGCACCGCGTGTCCGGGCGGGCGGGTCGGCGGCGCCTGGGTCATGCTGTGCATACCGTTGCTGGTGCTGTGGTTGGCCAGTGCCTATACCCTGCTGGAGGCACCGCTGGCCGCCCGCTTGCCATTGACCCTGGGTAGAACCTGGAAGGGTTGCCCGTTCAAGATCCTGCTGCTCTCGCTCCCCGGTATCGTTGCCTTTTCCTGGGCGCTGCGCGGCCTGGCGCCCACCCGGCTGCCCCTGGCCGGGGCGGGTGCCGGTGCATTGGCCGGTACGCTGGCCACCCTGGTCTATTGCCTGCACTGCCCGGAAATGACCGTGCCGTTCTGGGGCGTCTGGTATGTGCTGGGCATGGCCCTGCCCACCGCATTGGGGGCGTTGCTGGGGCGTTGTGTGTTGCGCTGGTAGGGGCTGTCGGCTCAGGCCGGGCCACGGGCCGGGCTGAATTGCCGGGCCAGGCGGGCGAGCAGGTCGGTATCGGGTTGGGGCGCAAGGTCGTCCGCGCTGCCGGTTTGCCCGGTTGCACGCAGTGCCAGGGCAGCGTCCGGGGTGGGGCGAACCAACTCGTAGCCGCTGGCGCACGAAGGGCAGAAGACATGATCGCCCTCGACGTGAGCCTGCTGTAGGACCACGGTAGGGCCGCACATCGCGCAGCGACGCAGGGGAATGCCCGCGTCGGTATGCCCCATTACGGCGTCGAGCAGGCCCTCGTGCCCCAGTTCGATGAACAGGCGGCCATAGTGCGTATTGAACTGCGTGCCGAGGTTCTGACCGATGATGCCCAGCGCCCTGTCCAGCGGCATGCCCGGGCGGTAGGCGCGGGAGCTGGTCATGGCGTCGAAGGCGTCACAGATACCGGTAATGGCGGCCATCGTGGAAATATCCGCTGCGCCGAGCCCGTGGGGATAACCGCTGCCGTCTGGGGTTTCGTGGTGCGAGGCCACGGCATCCATCACCAGCGCGGCTATCGGATGGGTTTCGAGCATGCGCCGGCCGATTTCCGGGTGCGTGCGGATCACCGCGTATTCGTCATCGTTCAGCGGGCCGGGCTTTCTCAATATGGCATCCGGGATGCCGACCTTGCCCAGGTCGTGAACGAAACCACCCAGGGCAAGGCGCGCCACCTCCGCTGGTGCGAAGCCGCTTTTTTCGGCCAGCAGCGCACAGTATTGGGCAACGCGCCAGAGATGGCCGCCGGTGTAGGGATCGCGGGCTTCCACGACCCAGGCCAGCGTCAGCAGGCTGGACAGCAAGGCTTCGTCGATGACAGGGCGCGCGGGGCGCTTGCCCAGCAAGTGGAGAATGTTCATAGGCGTTCCTTGGTCGGGCCGTATGGTTTCAGTCGAATGCCTAGAACGTGAAGTGCCGTATCAGCTCGTTCAGTTCTGCGCCCAGGCTGGAGAGCTCCTGGCTGGCCGAGGCGATGCGAGCACCCGCCTTGGTCGAGTTTTCGGTGATGCTGCGCACGGTGGTGATGTTTTCGTTGATATGCTCGGAAAGCTGTGTCTGCCGGTCTGCGGCGACGACGATCTGTTGGTTGGCCGCCTGGATCGACGCCACCGACTCACGGATTTCCTCGAGTACATGCCCGGCGCTGTGCGCAAGCTGCACGCTGGTGTGGCTCATGCTTTCGCTGCGCTCCATCAGCGTGGTGGCTTCCTGGGTGCCGGTGTGCAGGGCATGGACCAGCGCTTCGATTTCCCGCGTGGAACTCTGGGTGCGCTGCGCCAGCGCCCGCACTTCATCGGCGACCACGGCGAACCCGCGCCCCGATTCACCGGCGCGGGCGGCTTCGATTGCGGCATTGAGCGCCAGCAGGTTGGTCTTGTCGGCGACGTCACGAATCACGTTGAGTACACCACTGATGCGCTCGCCATCATGGCGCAGGCGGGCCATGGCCTGGTTGCACACCTGCACATTGCTGGCCAGGGCTTCGAATTGCTCGACCGCTTCTCTGATGACCCGGTCGCCCTCGACGCTGCGGGCTTCGGTGGTGATCGCCAACTGTGAGGCCTGGCGCGCGTCCTCGGCCACATGCCGGGCGCTGGCGACCATTTCGCCCATGGCCGTCGCCACCTGTTCGGTCTGGTGGCGCTGGTCGCTGAGCCCGGCACTGCTGCGGGTCGCCACGCCCGACAGGTCGGTCGCCGATACCGTCAGGCGTTCGGTGCTCGCACCGATATGGCCTATGATCTGCCTGAGATGACGCGCCATTTCCCGCATGGCATCCATCAACTGACCCAGTTCATCGTGCAGGCGATGGTCCAGGTTGCCGGTGAGGTCCCCGGCGGCGATGTGCCGTGCCAGGGCCAGGGCCCGATGCAGTTGCGGCACGATCTGCCGGGTGATCAGCCAGGCGGCGCCGAGGCCCAGCAGCAATGCCAGTGCCTGGGCCACCAGCAGTTCGCCATGGGCGGAGCGCACATCGGTATCGCGCCCCTGCACCTGTTGCTGGTAGGCGATCGTGGCGAGTCGTTGCAGCTCCTCGGAGTGTGCGAGCAGGGTCTGCTTCACCGATTCGCTCTGGCTCACGCTGCTTTGCAACTCCTTTACCCGGTCCTGGTAGGCCAGCACGGCCCGCAACCCTTCCACCAGTTGCGCCTGCAGGGTGTCGTTGGGTAGCCGCTCCCACAGTTCATTGCCGCGATTGCGTATGCTGTCGGCGGTCTGGGCCACCCGCTGTTCGCCTTCGGCTGTGGGGCGGGCGATGTAGCTCTGGACCTGCTCGCGCAGCCGGGAAATGATGGTTTCGAGCTCAACGATCATGCGCGCCCGCTCGATGCTCTGCGGGTCGCCGCCCGGCAGCAGGTCAAACAGTGCCTGGCGGACATTGCCGAAGTGCTGCTCGATGGCCTCGATGGCGGGGAGCATGGCCTTTTCTGCGCTTGTCGCCTGGTGGCGTGCCGTTACCAGCTTGTCGAATGCTTGTTCGTAGTCTCCCGCCACGGCGCTGATGTGATCCAGGGTTTCGCTGGCCTCGGGGCCCAGGCTGGCGCGGATTTCATTCACCCGCGCACCCAGCTTCTCGACCTCGCGGGTGTAGGCCTGGGCAGCACTGCTCTGGCCATTGCGGTCGAATTCGTTTTCCTTGAGGCGAACCGCCGCGATCAGGGTGGCGAGAGAGGCACTCTCGACCAGCGCTTCGCTGCGGTCGGTCAATTGATTGATGCTGCGCAGGGCGATCCCGGACAGCGTGATCGATAGCAGTAGCACCGCGCCAAAGCCCAGGGTCAATTTGCCATGGACTGACTTACCGAAGAACCGACCCACTACGGCGAACATGCTGAACGCTCCCTGATCGTTGAAACGGCCTGGCGCGTTGCCTGTCGTATCGGCAAGGCGTCAGGGAATACACAACGTTGGTGCTTGCATCCCGCCGGGCTGCGGCCTGCATGGGCGCAGCGTGGTGACGGGCAGGCGGTGCTAAAGCGGTGCGCCGGCCACGCCACGCATCGGTGCCGTGCGGGCGTGGTCGGCAACCCCGTGGGTCAGGACTTGATCGGCGTGAGCGAACCCATGCCCTTGGGGGTCTTGATCGAGGTGCAGGTGCCTGCCGGGACGTTCTTCCAGGCATTGCCCTGGTAGTCGACCTTGGAGGTGCCGGCGCAACTGGTGCCGGCACCGGCGGCGCAGTCGTTCTTGCCGGCCAGGGACACGCCGTAGCATTTTTCCACGCTTGGCGTGGCCTGGTTGTCGGCCATGGCGGTGGATGCAATGGAGGCGAGGGCGAGTGCGGCGGTAGCGAGGGCGATGCTTTTCATGGCATATCTCCGTAATGGACTGGATGGCCGTCAGCTCGGTGTGACGGTCCGACAGGTAATTCGTCGTAGCAGTCGATACGGTTACAGCGCGGCAGAAAAATGTTGAGATTTCTTTCGGTGCACCTGCGCCGATTGAAACCTTTGGCGTTGCGGCCGATATGATGCAGTCTGGGCTCAATGAAAAATATCCACCTGCGGTGTAACTAAGGCGGCCAATGGAGCGAACTACAAGCTATGAGGTCATGGCCACGCGCGAAGAGCGCCTGCAGTCATTGCTTCTGGGTGGGTTGGCTGGCGACGAGGCCGCATACCGCGAATTCCTCACCGCGCTCAGTTCGCACCTGCGCGGTTTCCTTCGCCGACGCCTGGCGCAGCGCCCGGGAGAGGTCGAGGACCTGTTGCAAGAGGTACTGCTGGCCGTGCACAACGCAAGGCACACCTATCGCGCCGAACAGCCGCTGACCGTGTGGGTGCAGGCGATCGCCCGCTACAAGCTGGCCGATCACTTCCGTGCGTTCGCCCGCCGCGATGCGCTGTCCGATTCGCTGGACGAAGACATGTTCGAGGTGGAGGATAGCCGCCCGGCGGAGGCCCGGCGTGATCTGGGCAAGCTGTTACAGCACCTGCCCGAGCGTCAGCGTCTGCCCATCATTCATGTGAAACTGGAAGGCCGTTCGGTAGAGGAAACGGCTCAACTGACCGGTCTTTCCAGTTCTGCGGTCAAGGTAGGTATCCATCGCGGCCTGAAAGCGCTGGCGATGGTGATCAGAGGTAAACAGAGCCATGAAAACGGATGACCTGATTTCCATGCTTGCTGCGGGTGAGCCTGCAATGGACAGGCTGGCCATGGCCAAGCGTTTCGCCCTGGCACTGCTCGTCGGCGGTGTCGCGGCAGTTGTGCTGATGGCGTTGTATTTCGGGGTGCGGCCAGACCTGGCCGAAGTGGCGCGCACACCGGTGTTCTGGGCCAAGCTCGCCTTGCCCGGGAGTCTCGCCCTGGGCTCGTTGTGGCTTTCCACGCGCCTGGCTCGGCCGGGTGTCGAAGGCGGTGCGGCCTGGGCGTCGCTGTGTCTGCCCATCATCGTTGTGTGGCTGGCCGCGATAGCGGCCCTGTGGCAAGCACCGACCGAGGCACGCATGCCCATGCTGCTGGGCATAAGCTGGAAAGAATGCCCATTCAACATCGCGATGCTTTCCGTGCCGGGTTTTATCTCGGTGTTCTGGGCCTTGCGTGGCCTGGCCCCGACCCGTCTGCGCCTGGCAGGCGCAGGCGGCGGCCTGCTTGCCGGCTCCACCGCAACCCTGGCCTACTGCCTGCACTGCCCGGAAATGGAGGTACCGTTCTGGGGCGTCTGGTACCTGTCCGGCATGCTGCTGCCCGCCCTGTTCGGCGCTATCGTCGGCCCCTACCTGCTGCGCTGGTAACGAACCCGCCCGGCGCACACCTGCTGCCGGGCCAGGGCGCCGGGGCTGCGCAGGCGCGATGAACACGGCGGCAGGGCTTGAATGACGCCGCCCCTTGGGCTCACCCTTTGCACCTGCCAGAAACCACCACCCACCCGCAGGAACCCCGATGCAACCCACGCCTCCCCAGCTGATCCGCGAAACCTTCCCCGTCGGGCCTTTGCAGTGCAACTGCAAAGCCTGGCGTCATGCCGGGGCCTTAAAGTACAGCCTGTAAGCGTTAAATCCCTTTATTTCCCTGGGCTGCGTCGGCGCTCTCGATAATCGTCGATCACGCTGAATCATCATTATTCACAGCTTCAGTGTGACAAAAGTGTGCCATGGTGGTTGCGCGGATGACTGCCAATGATTAGTCTGAATACGAACGCGCCGGCGAGGTACGAGAAATGCCCTGGCCTGAGGCCCCCCACTATCTGTTAATGGTGTGGCAGCCGATGAAGGTTAGCAGGGTCCCTCGGCCCGGCACCGTGGCAGTAGTAAGCGGACGAGACTGTCACGGAAGAAAGGATGCCCTCTCTCGGGGGTAATCGCCTGATTGACACCAAGCTACCGGCATTGATGGGGCCGGAAAATAATCGGCGCGGTGCGGAGGAAAGCGTGGGCGACTGTGGGTACAACCCCGCGTCTGGATGATCGCATCCTGGAACTGAAGCAGCAGTTCCACTTGCTCAATCACCAGCGCTGCCGTGGACCCATCCAAACCTGACCTTCTGGTCGGGCGAGGATGAATCATGTCGCTCGAAAAGCTTCTCACCGTTACTGATCTCGCTGAGATCCTAGGCCGGTCTACCGGCACCATCAAAAACCAGCATTCAAAGAATCCCTCGCGCTTGCCTCCTGTTTGCCGCATTCCTGGTGCAGGCAGACTATTGTGGCGTCGTGCGGATGTTGAGAGTTGGCTGCAGCTGCATGTTGTTCAACTCGACTTAATTGACTCTGCTGGGCCTGTCGCAAAACGAAAGCCTGGTCGACCTCGGAAGTCCGAGCGAATGACTCAGCGAGGAGGCACTTATGCATAAGTGCCATAAGGTCACAAAGTCCAATAGCCTGATCGCAGCAAGCTATAGATTAACTCTCAATGAACATCGCCTAGTCTTGGCTGCTATTAGTCAGATTGATCCCAGAAAACCGTTACCTCGTCCTATTCGGGTTTGCGCTCATGATTTTGCAGAGTTGTATGATGGGGTTTGGGGAGCAATGGAACAGAAAGTGCACTTAAGCCCTACCAGCGCCGTTCAGAGCCTTCTTCCCAGGCATCGGCTTCGATAAAGCAGTTGCGCATGTCGGCTTCCTGGCTGATCTCGGTCAGCAAGTCATGCACGGTCTTGTCCAGCTCATCGTCGCTCCGATACGGAATGGCCAGTTCGTAGTTGCCCGACTCCAGCCGTTTCATACTGTAGGGCTCCAAGCAGTAGCGCTCGATATTTTCCTTGGCCCGTTTCCGGCCGCGAACGAACTTGCTGTTGTTCACCACCGCCAGGCGCAGCGTGACGGTGGCCACCTGCTCGGCGGCGGGCTCTGCCGGCGACGCGACATTGCGTTGCTGACCTCGCGGCTGGGCGCTCTTCTGGTGTGCGCCGATCTCAACACCACGATGGCGCAGGTAGCTGTACAGCGTGCTCTTGGAGATGTGTAACTTCTCGCCGATGGCGCTGACGCTCAGGCGGCCCTCGCGGTACAGCGTCTCGGCCGCCATGGAGGTGGCCTCGGCCTTGGCTGGGAGGCCCTTGGGACGGCCACCGATCCGGCCCCGCGCCCGCGCGGCCGACAAACCCGCCTGAGTCCGCTCGCGGATCAGCTCGCGCTCGAACTCGGCCAGCGAGGCAAACAGGTTGAACACCAAGCGACCTTGGGCGTGGGTGGTGTCGATTGGGTCATTCAGGCTCTGCAAGCCGACCTTGCGCTCTGCCAGCTCGCCGACCAGCTCGACCAGGTGTTTGAGGGAGCGCCCGAGGCGATCCAGCTTCCAGATCACCACGGTGTCGCCCGCTCGAACATGGGCTAGCAACTTGTCCAACTCCGGCCGGGCGCTTTTCGCGCCGCTGGCGATGTCTTGATAGATGCGTTCGCACCCGGCCTGTTTCAGGGCATCGACCTGGAGGTCGGCGTTCTGATCCCGAGTGCTCACCCGTGCATAACCGATCTTCATCAAAAGTACCGTTTACTCGACTACGTTAGTAATAGTTGAACTTTGATTAAGCGTACCAGTTATTTGAACCGTAGCGCAGGTAGGTTAACCAGCCGATTCCTGTCCACTTAAAGTTCGGCAAAACGAAGGTTTTTTTGAACCATTGCATAGCCCTTTGTGATTGGCGTATAAACACACAAACACCTACTAGCGGGGAACGCCATGAATACGATTCGCTGGAATGTCGCCGTCTCGGCCGACACCGACCAGTCGCTTCGGATGTTTCTGGCCAGCCAGGGCGGTGGCCGGAAAGGCGACCTGTCGCGCTTCATTGAAGAGGCGGTGCGGGCCCACATCCTGGAACTGACGGCCGAACAGGCCAAGGCCGCTAATGCCCATCTGAGCGAGGCAGAGCTGACCGAAGCGGTTGACGAAGCGCTCGACTGGGCACGTAAGCGCTGATGCGGGTCGTGTTGGATACCAACATCCTGTTCAGCGCACTGATCTCGCCGCATGGCGCGCCCGATGCGATCTACCGTGCCTGGCGGGCGGCGCGTTTCGAGGTAGTGACCTCGCGGATGCAGCTCGATGAAATCCGCCGAGCCAGCCGCTACCCCAAGCTCCAGGCCATCCTTCAGCCCGCCAAAGTGGGAGCCATGATCAATAACCTGCAACGGGCTGTGGTACTGGAGCGTCTGACCATCGAGGTCGAAGCCGATGATCCGGATGACTCGTTTCTGCTGGCCATGGCCCTGGCAGGCGATGCGGACTACCTGGTGACCGGTGATCGCCGCGCCGGCCTGCTGCAACGCGGGCACATCGAACGCACGCGGATTGTCACGCCCGCCGTGTTCTGCGCCGAGGTGCTGTGATCGATGCCGGTCGGTTTTCTGACCCAGGAGCAACGCGACGGTTTTGGCCGCTATGTCGATGCCCCCAGTCGTGAGGAGCTGGAACGCTACTTCCACCTGAGCGACGACGACCACAAAATCCTCCTACCGCTGCGCGGCGAGCACAACCGCCTTGGCTACGCCACCCAACTGACCAGCATCCGCTACCTGGGCACTTTTCCCGACGACTTTTCAGCCGTCCCCCAAGAGGTGCTGCAAGCGCTCAGTCGCCAGTTAGGCATTACCGATCCAACTTGTATCCTGGCCTATGCCGAAACCCGCCAACGTCAACGTCATGCCGCCGAGATTCAGGAGCGTTACGGCTATCGGGTGTTTGCTGATTCCAGCGTCGGCTTTCGACTTGCCCGCTGGCTGTATGCGCTCTGTTGGACAGGGACAGATCGTCCTGGCGAGTTGTTCAATCGGGCGACGACCTGGTTGCTGACGCACAAGGTTTTACTGCCCGGCGTCACCGTTCTGGAACGGTTCATCGCCCAACTGCGCAGCCGGGTCGAAGAACGCCTCTGGCTAACCCTTGGCCGCAGTGTGAGCGAGGCGCAACGGCAGCAGCTACAGGACTTGCTGCTGGTCGCCGAAGGCAACCGCAGTTCCCGGCTGGATCAACTGCGCTCCGGCCCGGTGATGGTCAGTGGCCCCGCACTGATTCGGGCGCTGCGCCGGCTTGATGACGTGCGCGGCATCGGCATCGCCTTGCCAGCGGCGGCGCACATCCCGCCCAGCCGTATCGCGGCCCTGGCTCGCTTCGCCAACACCGCCAAGGTCACGGCGATCAACCGGCTGCCGGCGTCGCGGCGGATGGCGACACTGGTGGCGTTCGCCCTGTGCCTGGAGGCCACCGCGCACGACGACGCCCTGGAGGTCCTGGAAGCGCTGTTACGCGACCTGTTCAGCAACGCGGAGAAGGCCGACAAGAAAGCCCGCATGCGCAGCCTGAAAGACCTGGATCGCTCGGCGGCGACGCTCGCCGCCGCGTGCAAGGTCGTGCTGGACAGCTCAATCAGCGATGACAACGTGCGCGCCCGGCTGTTCAACGACCTGCCGAGGGCCTCGCTGGAGAAAGCCCTGGAAGATGTCAATGCGCTGATCCGCCCGGTTGACGATGTGTATTTTCTCGCCCTGGAGGCGCGCTACCGCAGTGTGCGCCGTTTCCTGCCCGACCTGCTCAAGCACATCCGCTTCGGCTTCAGCCCGGCCGGCAAAGGCGTGGTCGCCGGCCTGGATTGGTTGCAGCTGAACCTGCCCCGCCGGAAACCGGAGGATGACGCGCCGCAGGAGATCGTGGCCAAGGCTTGGCAGAAGCACATTACCCGCGAGGATGGCTCCCTCGACATGGGCGCCTATGTGTTCTGCACGCTCGATGCGCTGCGCACGGCCCTGCGCCGGCGCGACGTGTTCGTCTCGCCCAGTTGGCGCTATGCCGACCCGCGTCTCGGCCTGCTCGACGGTGCCGAATGGCTGGCGGCGCGGCCGATCATCTGCCGCTCGCTGGGCCTGACCATTGACGCCGGCACCACCTTGGATGCGCTGAGCGCCGAGTTGGATGCGACCTGGCAGGCGGTCGCGGCCCGCCTACCCGACAACCCCGCGATCCAGCTGAGCGAGAACGCCGAGGGCAAGACCGAGCTCTCGCTCGGCACACTGGACAAGCTGGAGGAGCCGAACTCGCTGCTGCAACTGCGAGCAGCCGTGGCTGATCTGATGCCGCGTGTCGATCTGCCGGAAATCCTCTTGGAAATCGCCGCTCGCACCGGCTTCGCCGAGGCCTTCACCCATGTGTCCGAGCGCAATGCGCGGGCCGACAACCTGGTCACCAGCCTCTGCGCGGTGCTGCTGGGTGGGGCCTGCAACACCGGCCTGGAGCCGCTGATCCGCACCGACAATCAGGCGCTACGCCGCGACCGGCTGTCCTGGGTCAGCCAGAACTATATCCGTGACGACACGCTGTCAGTGGCAAACGCCATTCTGGTGGGGGCGCAGAGCCAACTGGAGCTGGCCCAGGTCTGGGGCGGCGGCGAGGTCGCCTCCGCCGATGGCATGCGCTTCGTGGTACCGGTGCGCACCGTGCATGCTGGCCCCAACCCGAAGTATTTCGGCACCGGCCGGGGCGTCACCTGGTACAACTTGATTTCCGATCAGTTCTCCGGCCTCAACGCCATCACCGTGCCCGGCACCCTGCGCGACAGCCTGGTGCTGCTGGCCGTGGTGCTGGAACAGCAGACCGAGTTGCAGCCGACGCAGATCATGACCGACACCGGGGCCTACAGCGATGTGGTGTTTGGGCTGTTCCGCCTGCTCGGCTACCACTTCAGCCCGCGCCTGGCCGACGTCGGCGGTACCCGTTTCTGGCGCACGCGCCCGGAGGCGGATTACGGCAAACTCAACGGCCTGGCCCGGCAGTCGGTCAAGCTCGATCTGATCGCCGAGCACTGGGACGACCTGCTACGCCTGGCCGGCTCGCTCAAGCTCGGCCGAGTGCCGGCCACCGGCATCATGCGCACCCTGCAAACAGGGGATCGTCCCACCCGCCTGGCCCAGGCGCTGGCTGAGTTCGGTCGCATCGAGAAGACCTTGCACACCCTGACCTACATCGACGACGAGTCCAAGCGCCGCGCCACCCTGACCCAGCTGAACCGGGGCGAAGGCCGCCACAGCCTGGCCCGCGCCGTGTTCCACGGCAAACGCGGCGAGCTGCGCCAGCGCTACCGCGAAGGCCAGGAGGACCAGCTCGGCGCCCTCGGCCTGGTGGTGAACATCATCGTGCTGTGGAACACCCTCTACATGACGGCGGCCGTAGAACGGCTCAGGCAGCACGGCTACCCGGTGCTGGAGGAGGATGTCGCGCGGCTCTCGCCACTGATCCACGAGCACATCAACATGCTGGGCCGTTACTCCTTCGCGGTGCCGGAAGAGGTTACCCGCGGCGAACTGCGGCCGCTGCGCAATCCGGACGACGACCAGTAGGTGTAACGGCCTGGGTTCGAAATCGGCCGGGCACCGCACTCGATGCCACTTCCAGCTCAGACGGATTGCGACTGACGGAGTCCTCGGGCTCACGCTTTCTGCGACCAGCAAGAGCCACTTTTCCGGTGCAGCGCGAATTAGCCGTCCTGACGGGTACTGACCTTTTGTGTGCAGGGGTGATCAGGCTCGGATGCCGCCCTCTTATCTGCTCGCGACATGAAACGCTGATAGCACTCCAGGCCACAGAAGTGCACGACATACTCGGAACCTTCCGGCGTCAGTGCGGCGTCAAGGGGAATGTCCTTGCAGCATTCGCAGCAGCTGATGGTGGAGGTGTTGTTTGTGTTCATGATGGGGGTTCCTCCATCGTCCAAGAAAACCTAGCAACGCTTTCCCCCCGTGACTGAGCGCCGATCGACCTGCAGCCTCCCTGCCCAACTCGGCAGTGGTGGTCGCGCCGTGCTCCGAGCGGGTCACGGTCGCTTCCGAAAGGCCTGCAATGCCGCTCGCAGGAAGAGGATGAAGAAAACCGCCAGCACGAGCGTCGCGAGGCTCCACTGCTCGCTGACGAACGCGCCGGCCGCTGTCCCCGAAAGCAGCAATGCCAGCACCGGCAGATGGCAAGGGCAGGTGAGCGCGGCGAGCACGCCCCAGGTGTAAGCACGCCAGCGGAAGACCTTGCTTGACTCAACGTGATCGGCGTTACGCATAGGCAGAACCTTCGCCGGCGCAATGAGTCAGCCCGGCCAGCTGGGTTGCCACTGCGGCTAAGGCCGCCTGCCGTGCCGTGACTAGCCGGAGCAGGCACTCGACGCAGCCGATCAAGTCGGCGCCATCGTCCGCATCGAGCGCCCGGCAGAGCCGTGCCAATTCGTCGAGCCCGATACCAGACTCGAAGGCGGCGCGCACGAAGCGCAGACGCGCCAGGGACCGCTCATCGAAAATGCCGTAACCGCTCTCCGTGCGCCGCGCGGGGTGCAGCAAGCCACGCAGCACATAGTCGCGCACCACATGCACGCTGACGCCCGCGTCCTCGGCCAGTCTGGATATGGTGTAGGCATTCATCACCGACACTCCCGGTCTTCCCCGCAAACTAGGGCGCTCAGATATTTCCTTCCGGCTAGGCGTTCAGGTAGCCAGATGAGCAATGGCGTAACCCCTAGTGCCAGGAGCAACCACAGCCGGGAGTGATACTCGCCGTTTGGGGCAAACCCATAAGCCAGCAGCGCACCCAGCGCGAGCATCAGGAAATACGGCCCGGTGATGTAGCAGTGAAGGCGGCGACAGCGCGCGGCGTTGACCAGGCAGGCGCCGCCCATCACGAGTAGCGCGGCGCTCGCTGCCAGGAACAACGCAGGGCGTCGATCCGCCAGAACAAGCGCTATGGTCGCCACGACGGCAGGCAGCCCCCATAAGCTGATTACCTGCCAGGTCTTGCGCAGGCTGTCGCGACTGCCGAGATCGCTTGCCGTGTCGTTCATGCTTCAACCTCGCGCGCTCATTACCCGGCGCAGCAGGACAGCTGCTTGACGTCCTTGGCGAAGGTTTGCGCCGCGAGCTTCAGCCCCTCGACCATCGTCAGGTAGGGGAACAACTGGTCGGCCAGTTCCTGCACCGTCATCCGCGCCCGGATGGCGATGGCGGCGGTCTGGATCAGTTCGCCCGCCTCCGGGGCCACCGCCTGCACGCCGATGAGCCGTCCGCTACCTTCCTCGATGACCAGCTTGATGAAACCCCGCGTGTCGAAGTTGGCCAGTGCGCGTGGCACGTTATCCAGGGTCAAGGTGCGGCTGTCGGTCTCGATGCCGGCGTGGTGCGCCTCCGCTTCGCTGTAGCCCACGGTGGCCACCTGCGGATCGGTGAACACCACGGCCGGCATGGCGTCGAGATTGAGCTTCGCCTCGCCGCCGGTCATGTTGAGCGCCGCACGGGTGCCTGCGGCCGCCGCCACGTAGACGAACTGCGGCTGGTCGGTACAGTCGCCGGCCGCATAGATATCCGGGGCACTGGTGCGCATGCCCGAGTCGATCTGGATGGCACCGCGTTCGTCCAGCTTCACGCCGGCGCCTTGCAGATTCATGCCTTGGGTGTTGGGCGTGCGGCCGGTGGCGACGAGTAGTCGGTCGGCATGCAGCTCGCCATGATTGGTGCTCAGGATGAACTCGCCGTCGACGTGGGACACCTGGCTGGCTTGCGTGTGTTCCAGCACTTCGATGCCCTCCATACGGAAGGCTGCCGTCAGCGCTTCACCGATGGCCGGATCTTCGCGGAAGAACAACGTGCTGCGTGCCAGGACCGTGACCTTGCTGCCCAGCCGGGCAAAGGCCTGCGCCAGTTCCACCGCCACCACCGAGGAGCCGATCACGGCGAGCCGCTTAGGAATGGTGTCGCTCGCCAGCGCCTCGTCCGAGGTCCAGTACGGGGTGTCCTTGAGTCCGGGAATCGGTAGAACGGCCGGGCTCGCGCCGGTGGCGATCAGGCAGCGGTCGAAGGCGACGATGCGCTCGCCGCCCTCGGCCAGTTCCACGCTGAGCGTGCGGCCGTCCTGGAAACGGGCGGTGCCGCGTACCAGGGTGATCGCCGGCGTGCTCTCCAGAATGCCTTCGTACTTGGCGTGGCGCAGTTCGTCGACACGACCCTGTTGCTGGGCGAGCAACCGCTCGCGCAGGACGGTCAGGCTCGTGGTGGACAGTCCGGCGTCGAACGGGCTCTCGCGCCGCAGATGGGCCACATGCGCGGCGCGAATCATGATCTTGGAGGGCACGCAGCCAACGTTGACGCAGGTGCCGCCGATGATGCCGCGCTCGATCAGGGTGACGCGCGCACCGCCTTCCACCGCCTTGAGCGCGGCCGCCATGGCGGCGCCACCGCTGCCGATGACCGCCACGTGGAGCCTGTCGCCATCTTTCCCGGCGCCAATGCTGCCGCTCAACCAGCCCCGCGCCTTGTCGAGCAGGCCTGAGCGGGTAGGTGCCGTGGCGTCTTCGAACGCCGCTCGATACCCCAGGGCCTCGACGGCGGCCTGCATCTGTTCACGGCTTACGCCCTCGTCGACCTTCAGTTCGGCCTTCCCGCTGGCGTAGGAAACATCCGCCCGATGCACGCCGGGGATCTTCTCCAAGGCCTCTTTCACATGCTCGACACAGGAGGCGCAGGTCATGCCGACGATTTGTAGTTTGGTCATAGTGTTATTCCTTCATTTTGGCGGAGTCGGACAGGACGTCGGGGAGCAACGGCGGTGGGCGGGCGACACGAGATCCCAGATGGACACCCCAAACATGAGGGCCAGGCCGATATAGAGCAGCCAGCCGCTCCGCCAGCCGTGAGCCAGCATCAAATACACCGCTATCAGCACCAGGGCCGGGCCGATCAGGCCAGGCGCAGCGCGTCGCCACTGCCGGTGACTGAACCCGCCGAGGGCATTGACGAGCAGGGCCAGCCCGGCAAATAACGGCAGCAGCGTGGTGATGAACAGGCCTTCCCACTGGCTCAGAAAGCCCAGACCGATCGCGGCCCCCAGACCGGCAAGGGCGGGGAAACACGAGGCACAGCCTATGGCAGAAATCAGCACGCCAACGGACCCGGCTTTGTCACCGATCCGCGTGAACAAATTGAAAGGGTTTGCCATCGGAATGCCCGCCTACTGCTTGACGCTGGACGGGTAGCCGGCGTCCTCGGTCGCCTTAGTCAGCGCCTGGACATTGGTCTTGGCATCATCGAAGGTGACGATGGCCTCGCGGTTCTCATAGCTCACCTCGGCCTTGGTCACGCCCTCGACCTTGGTCAGCGCCTTCTTCACCGTGATCGGGCAAGCGGCGCAGGTCATGCCCGGCACCGCCAGAGTGACGGTCTGCGTGGCCGCCCAGGCAGGTGCGGCGACTAGGGTGGCGAGGGCGAAGGATGCAAGCAGTTTTTTCATGGCGGACTCCTGATCAGTAGAACAAGGGAAGGATGTAGGGGAAGCCGAGCGCGACCAGCACCAAGGCCGTTACCAGCCCGAACAGCAGCTTGTAGGTGGTGCGTACCTGGGGCACGGCGCAGACCTCACCCGGTTTGCAGACTTGAGCCGGGCGGAAAATGCGTCGCCAGGCGAAGAACAGCGCGACTAACGCCGCACCGATGAAGAGCGGGCGGTAAGGTTCCAGCACGGTCAGGTTGCCGATCCAGGCCCCGCTGAATCCCAGTGCGATCAGAACCAGCGGCCCAAGACAGCAAGTCGAGGCGAGAATCGCCGCAAGCCCCCCGGCGACAAGAGGGGCGCGCCCGTTTGATGGTTCAGACATGCATTTCTCCTTTCGAGCATGTGAGCGATGGTTTAAGGTTACTTCCGTAGTCAAGTACGGAGTCAAGCAGTATGGAAAACACTGTGGAAAGCCTGACCATCGGCGCCTTCGCCAAGGCGGCCGGGGTCAACGTGGAAACCATCCGGTTCTATCAACGCAAGGGGCTGTTGCCCGAACCGGACAAGCCCTACGGCAGCATTCGCCGCTACGGCGAGGCGGACGTGGCCCGGGTGAAATTCGTCAAATCCGCGCAACGACTGGGCTTCAGCCTCGATGAGGTGGCCGGGCTGTTGCGATTGGATGACGGCGCTCACTGCGACGAAGCGCGCGTGCTCGCCGAGCAGAAGCTCGAGGATGTGCGGGGGAAACTCGCGGATCTGCGGCGGATCGAGTCGGTGTTGGCGCGGCTGGTTCACGATTGTTGTGCGAGCCACGGGACGGTTTCCTGTCCGCTGATCGTTTCGCTGCAGGGGGAAAAGGAACTGCGCTGACTCCGCGCGTTAACCGAGGATTTCCCGATGCGTGAGGCACCTCCGGGGTCGGCTTGCGCTTGGCAAAACAGCGGCGCTCATTGAGCGCCGCTGAATGGCCAAAGGAGCACTTGCATAGGCCACAGGTTAGTACTGCATCAGCAGCTCATGTTCTACTTTGCAGGCGGACAGCCGGGCTGCGCCTCGACCCGGCCAGCCGCCGTGGCCCCCAGTTGCTCAATCTTCTTGGCGGTTTCCGCCACCAAGGCCGCCTCAGCCTTGTCGCGCATAGCGGCGATTCGCTCGATTGAACGGTCGCTCCCGCTCTCGGCCCATACGGTGGATGACAGCAGAGTCGCACCAACTATCAGCAGTAGTCTTAGGTATTTCATAACAGCCTCCTCTCGGGTTTTCTACCCACGAGCCGACTCTATCTCCGTAGTTAAGTACGGAATCAAGGAGAGATGGAGATGAAGGTCCTGGATTATGGCGCTGAGAGGAAATGGCAGGGCTTAAGTGCACTTTCTGTTCCGTTGCTCCCCAAACCCCAATCTCGGCTCGCCCGCCGCCCTGCGCTGCAGGTAAATGTAAACACGAGCAAGCTGCATGGATTTCTGGTGATTACCCACAACTCCGACGATACCGGCTACAAAATCCTGCTCCAGGACAAGGGCCACTCGGTACCAGTCAAAACGGTCGACAATGTCATCGTGCGTAAACTTGCCGCCACACTCGTTGAGCTGATCGATGACGGCACCAAGCGTGTCGAAATCCCTTCGCAGGGCCTGGCTACGAATGCTGTCATCGCAGGGGACTACCTGCTCAGTTCTTGAACGTTCCACCTGACCCACCGTTCGCGGTGGGTTTTTTATTGGGCGCTGCAAAGCATTCCCTCAGACCAAGATGAGGGTATACAAATGACCACTACCGTACAGTTCAACCACAGCTACAAGCCTCGCGGCCGCATTGTGTTTCGCCTAACCGGAGGAGGGGAGACGGCACTTGCCGGCGTGCTCCACTTCGACCCTGCCTTTGAAATCGCCGAGGGGGCCAGCTACCTGGCGCGAATCGGCGCCAGTGGGTTTGAGGTGTTCGATACTGTTGTCGACGCTGATCTACCTGCGGACCTGGCGCCCTACAATATCGATTACCACCTGCGTGCTTGCATCTGGCGGAAGCCTGTTGCCGACGGCACCCTAATGGTGAGATTCATCCGACAGTGGGCTGGCTGCCAGAGCTGGCTGGTCTATAGTTGCGCACCAGCGTCACCGATCAGCGCGGGTGCTTATTCGGCGACCGGCCATGCTTGGTTCGATGTGACAAGGTTCGAACTCTCGCCCATCGCTGCACCGGCAGAAGAGGTGGGCCTAACCATGGCACAACTGACGACCATTCCCCCGGTATGGCCCGATTCGGATCGCGTACATCACGCGTTGTGCGCTATCCCTTTAAGCTGGCGCCCAGACTACCTGGCGTATTCGAAACTGCAGGTCGCCCTCGGCCGTGGTGAATTGAGTCGAGAGGAGTTCAAGGCACATGTGCTCAACCACGAGCGGCTGAGGCACCTATGGTCGAATCCTGGTGATGATTACTTAAATTACCTGGTGCACCTCGATGACCTGGGCGGCGTCCAGGAGGTTGGGCCGTACAACAGCCAGCAATTGCTTGAACGCAAGGAGCGGAGCCGTATGGCAATGCTCGCTGCACGCTGAAGGCAACGCTACCGACCGGCCCTTGAGGCCGGTTTTTTTTCGGGCACAAAAAACCGCTGACCTAGGTGGCCAGCGGTGGGGTATTGCGTTGGTACCTCATGCAGCAAGATTGCGCGTCTGGAAAGTCACGTGGTCCATACAGGCAAACAAGCTTTGCGCTTTCTGCTGGAATAGGCACAGGGCGATTTGCTTGAAGTCAGTTTCTTCATCCCTGCTCGGTGTTGATTCGAAGGAGAAGGTGACGGTACCGCCGTATTGGCCTCGGTTGTACAGCACCTCGATGTCAACCAGCGCAACGAGGCGGCCGCCTCGTTTGATGTGCCGTCCCTCGAACTTGTATTGCTGGTGCCGTAACAGGTCACGCCCCATCTCCACGGAGATAGGTTTAATCGTCGCAGCACCATCCTTCAGCAGGGTGATTTCGAAAACCTGCAGTGCCTCCTTCATGTCGAGCGCGCATTCCACAAACTCAGTGAGCTTGGGATGCAGGCCGAGTGAAGCCAGGTGTGTGCCGTTTTCGCGGATGACCCAAACGTATCGACCGCCGACCGTCCCAGTTTTGGTGAGGTGGAGCAGGTCAAACTGGTAAAAGTCTTGTTTGAATCCACGCAGAAGGCAGTCATCAGCCTCAACGATGGCACGCATTTGCTCAAACGCTGGTTGGAATTGCATAGGGTCTCTCCTAGAAAGGCTTTTCATGATGCAAGGAGATGTCCCACAGGCATGTAGAAGGTGGATTGTAGGGCTGTGTGGAGCATCCCCTGAAGTCAGTTAAACAACCAACTACCTGGTGCCCCTCATGAACGATCCAAAAAGCTCCCTACAAGCGGTGGAAAGCCTTCTCAGTGCCGTCAACGCGCACGCCCGAGACCTCAACGACAAAGTATTACCTCCTGATGGGGATAGCTACAACGAGCTCTTGCACTTGGTCACTGATCAGTTGAATGCGATTTTGGGCGCTGCCCAGGGCATCACTGCTGATCCTGCACCTGACACAGCGAGCGCTGTAGCTAAAGCGACTCAGGTGTGTGGTTCTCCTGTTGCCATCGTGCTGGATGCCATCGTCGGCCGGCTCTCCCTAGGCAATCTCCGGTCAATTCTCCAGGCCTATGAGTGCTGCACCCAAGAGCAGCTCAACGGTAACGCAAACTCGCAGCAAATCGCTGGAAAAGCGCTCTCTGCAGCTATTTTGCGGGGTGTCGAGTCGATGGTCGCAAGTGATCGACAACACCTTGAGCTACTGCTGGCGCCGCAAGCGTGAGCAGGTAACCCCACAGCCCGGCATTTGCCGGGTTTTTTTTCGCCCGCAGGATGAGCGTGCTTCACTGCTGGCCCCAGATGAACATGGTGTACAAAGAAAACTAGCCTTATGTTTACGCGTTAAGTATCGATATGCTCTAAGATGCATGACTCAATTGCTGCAAACACACAATGGCGCCGGAGCCTTAGGGAGGGACCCAGCATGTGCAATCGGAATCTGATTGAAGAATGGTCGTGGGATGGATCATCGATCGACGGCATCAAACGCTTTGCTGCCGAGCTCGGAATCGGCCTGCAGAAATTCGTCGAGTCATTCTTCTGCGACGGATGGCCCGAGACAGTTCCAGAGCCGTACCGCGGGGTTGTTAAAGGGCCGATCAGTCGAGATTTCACGCAAGGGGAAAATAGCCTGGCAGGCCACCAAAACTACACCCACATCCTTGCAATCGACCTTGCCGGCGCTGCACTCGTGATGGATATCACCGGCTGCCTGTACACCGATGGGGAAATACAAACCCTGGTCGAGCGCCCAGCGGCAGACGCGCTGGCCAAGGTGGACGAGTACCGTCTCGGAGGGTCTGCATATCGCCCGGAGGTGCGCGAAGCATGAACTACTTGGAACGTGCAGCAGACGACGCAGGCTATCCCAACCTCGACTTTGAAGATATGTATCAGAAGGGCCTCGCGTGCTTTCAGTGGGGCCTACCAAGGCCGTTGGTTCGCCAGGCATTCAAGTACGCATGTGCAGGGTGGACTGAGCGAGACCGCCCGATCTTGATGTGGCATGTCCGTGCATTCGTCTATGGGTTGTCCGGCCGCTGTGACGGGGGAATTCGAAAGCGCCTTGCGCCGGAGGACTACCAATGGCCAGTCCCCCCCGATCCGTCCTGGGAGCTTGTGGTGTGCACCTATCCCGACGGCACTTGTGAGCTTGACCTGGTTCATCCAGTGAGCGGCCGATTCTGGTCCGAGGACAACGGTTTTTTCGAACTCCCCACCGAGAAACGCACGTTGATGAACCCTATGTGGTTCAAGTCCATGGGTTTTGACGTAATGCACATGCAGCCGGCGCTGCAGGTCCGTATAGGCGACCCTAAAAGACCCCATCTGAAGCTGGTGTGATGTAGGGACCAGAGGACCTAATCGCACCCCAGTTCCATTGACCTAGGAGATAACCGCTATGACCGATCAAGTGATGCACATTTTCGCGCCCGACCAGTCCAAGATCACCCCGTTCATTACCAAAGTGGAGATGCTATTGGGCGGGATACCTCAGGTGATGTTCCCTGACGGCACCCTACAGTTCGCTGATCAGGACCAGCGGCCAGTGATTCTATTTTCGCCGCGGTTACCCGAGCCTGAGCTGGAAGAGTTCTGCCGCCTCAACATCAAGATGTACGAGCAGCATTACCAGCAGCACAAGGAAGCCATCGACAATTTTGAGACCCGGCCTATCACGCAGTTTTGGTGATGCCCAGACCGTTGCCAGGCGGGTGGGCTAACCCAGCGGGCCAACTCGCCGTTGCAGCACTCGATCTTCCCAGGTCCATGATCCCCGATCGCGCCATTGCCCGGATTTACCGCTCTGTGTTGCACATCTCCGGTTATACAGCCAACAGGAGATTTCCCAATGCAACATTTTCAAAAAGCAGCAGTGGACCGCACCGATCGTCAAGCGATGATCAGCTTCCTGGCTGGCCATTATCGCTATGACACCATGAACTCTTGGAACCGCGCCACGAGCTACGCTCACTGCGTGAAGATCCATGCCCTTGGCCTGGATCGGGAGCAGACAGAGAAGGCCTTTGAGCTGCTCAATGTCGACTACTGGGATGACTTGTCTCTGGTGATCGAGGACTTCGTCGTGGAAATGAATGGCGAGTTCACCATCAGCAGTAATGGCCGATCGAGCGGGTATCTGGTGCTCATGAAAAGCCAATGGGAATCCACCGGCTATCAGTCCTACTGCAAAAGCTGCTCTCAGCGCAATTACCAAGCCTGTACCGAAGGTAACAATCGCTGCGGTCGCTGTGGCGCCGAGGGTGATGCAGGTCGTTTAAACTTCCAGCATCCACCCAAAACGCTTCGTGTCTCTGGCCAGGCGTTGGACCAGGATGAAGACTTCAACGAATGGTCTCTGGACCAGCTCGCGAACCGAGTAGAGGTCGTCGAGGCATTTGACAATGCTTGTGACAGTATCCGCTCAACCTTCATCGACATGCTGAGCCTGAACGTCGTCGAAGAAACAGTGCTCATTCCGCAGAAACGCTATGTGCTGAAGTCGGCATAGCACCTACGAACGCTCCATCCGCCGCTGGTCTTCGGACTGGCGGTTTTCTTTTGCCCAAAGAAAAGCCCCGACACATGGTCGGGGCGGGTAGAGCGTTATACCTCCTCGGCATCAGCCTCAGGGTCTGCGATCAGCCGCAGCAAATCAGCGACAGGCAGAGAGCAGAGCTGGCGCATGTCGTCGTTCATGTCTTCCAGTCGTTGACGCAGGCCCTGGAGCAACTCGTGGAGCTGCTTTTTCTCCAGAAGGTTGACCGCCATGACCAAGACTCGCCATACCAGCTCGGATTCTTCATCGAGAGTGTCGGTGCGTTTGCGAAGATCCGCGAAGAAATCGAGGATCTCACTGCTGTCCAGGTGGTCGTAGACGCAATCCGGACTCCAGGTGACCTCGGTACCGTAATCAGCCGCGAGCGCAGCCGTGACCTGGTCACGCAGTTGCGGCATCGAGGCCCAGTCCCATACGCCGAGTTGCGCGGCTTTGGTGAGTGTTTCCTGGACGGTGTTCAGCGTTGCAAGCATCTGCGGGAAGAGCAACCGTCGGACTGACTTCGAACCTTCCCAAACAGCTACCTGCAGGGCATTTTGCATGTTGGTTGGAGAGGACCCACGGCGATTAGCTTCCAGCAACAGCTCACGGAGCAAGGCATCGAGCTCGTTCGGCGTGCTGCAGTCGGGTTTGATTGTTGTCGTCTGCAGTAATTGCAGCGTGACCTCGCGGCCGTGAGCATCCAGGCAGTGGAACGTGTCGTCGACCCAGCGGCCAGCCGACAGTGCCTCAGCAGTGATCAGCGTCTCGCAGTTGCTCGACCACAACAGGCGAAGCAGGATGACTGTCGAACCTGATTGCTCGACCTCCGCAGTGCAGCGCGTGGTAAGCCCGGGCAGCGTCAGCTGCACGTGGGAGGCGCTGTGCAGCAGGTTGATGAAGCTGATGAGCGATACGTTGTTCATGGCGAACTCCTGAAAGTAGTTGAACTTGCCCTCAGGGATGCCACACACGCACGAATACCCCCCTCCCTTGTTCTGTGCTCTTGAAGCCGCCGGTCCCTCTCGGCCCGCAAAGCCGGCGCCAGGCACGCCCCCATTCTGTCAGTGAAAAAACCAGGCGAGTACAAATGTTCTCCACTACACTTCACCGACATGCAATTAACAGTCAGAGCAGGCCGACCTAGCTCCCGTCCATCCTGTACCTCCGGAGTCGCCCATGAGCGCTACTGAAGACCTCTTCAAACCTGACAGTCCTTCTTGGAATGAACGGCCTAAGGAGACATTCGACCACTGGATCAGCCAGCAAGCGGGCAGAGGAACCTCAGCCCGCATTCGAATATCGTCCGCGGAGGTCTATCGCTCGCAGTGGGGCCGGTTTGTCGACTGGATTGAGCAAAAGAGCATTAAATTAGACGAAGTGGATGCAAGCGATATTTCAGACTTCCTTGATAGCCTAACCCCTGAGATCGAGAAGAACGAAAAGCGAGTTAACAATAGGCCGCAGCGCGACCGGTACCGCAAGCTAATACAACGAGTGTTGGCCGACCTGTTCAAGGAAAAGGAAGAGCCAGGTTTCCTCAACCCGGCGGCGCAGGCGTTGAGGGCTGAAGGGGTCAAATGGAAGGATGTCGACGGCAACCTGCCTACCAGCTTTCTGCGGCCCCAGGAAGCCGAGCTGCTGGCCAATCACCTGGTGGCGCCGCTGACGGCACAGAACGAGCGGGGGCGGTGGCGCGAGGCGCGGGATCGGGCGATGGTGGGTCTGTGCGTGGGGGCCGGGCTCAAGGTGCAGGACATCGTCGGCCTGACTGTTAATTGCATCACCCCGCAAGCCGCCCCATGGATCACCCTTTCCTATGCGGATTCGAAGTTCGAGCACCGGACCAAGCCGTTTGACTACGCCGCCCGGGCGCTGGCCACCTGGTTGCACATCCGCCAGCAGGCCGGTACCGAGGGCGACCTGGTATTCCCCAGCGACATCACGCCGGTGATCAAGAACGGTCGCAAAATCACCTCGATCAACCCGTCGACGGTGAACCGGATCACCGAGGCCGTGATCGTCGAGTCTGGGGTGAAGGCCATTCGCGATCCTGAGCATCGAGCTAGCCCGCAGACCCTGCGTAATACGTTTGCGGCTGAGCTGTTCGAAAGAGGGGAAACGCCGGCCCTGGTGGCGGAGTGGATGGGCTTTGCACAGCCCGTGTCGGCCGAGAGGCTTTATGAGTCCTGGAAGCTGTGGCGGCAGACCATCAAAGGCACAGAACAAGGGGAGTAAGTGGGCTAGGCAGAGGCGTGACCACCTCCGCCCAAAGGGCAGCAGACGCTTACGCGGACTGAGGAGCCTCGGCCTCCACGTCGCACACGCTGATGTGCACGTGGCCAACGGCAGAGGCATTCAGAGCGATGCGGACTTCGCGGCAAACATCCTCATAGTAGGCGTCCCGCACTTCACGGAAGGCCGAGAACAATGTGAAGAGGCCAATCATAGGAACTAGCAGGTATCGCGCCACCTCAATGATTTTGGTCAACCCCGCAGTGATCTCAGCAGGACTAGCAGACTGCAACGCAAAAAGTGCTCTGGTGACTGCTTCGGGCTCCAACAATGTCGCAAGCAGCACTAAAGCGAAAACGGCCGTTGGCAAGGCTGCAAGGGCTCCGCGCAGGGTTCGAGTCAAGGCGCCCATCACAACGATCAGGGCTTTGACGTACGTCCGAGGATCTCGCCGCACGCGGCTTCGCATCTCCTGGTACTTCTCCATCGAGAGAGAACCCACCCCTACACCGTTGACCTCCACCGTGACTTGCTTCTCGCTCATGCTCATATCCTGTGCTCCTAGTGGGGATTATTGGTCGGCCGCATGGCCAACCTGAGCAGGATAGCATTTAGATACAGTCGGTGTATGTGTTCGTGTTATAGCATCTAGGCCCAGGCCCAGCGGGTGAGACGCGCCTGATTCACGAACGCCAGAAACCACAAGGCCCACTACGAAGTAGCGGGCCTTGTGGTCGCAAGTTCAACCTTTCGGTTGATTTTCCCAGCCTTTCAGGAGATTGGGTCGGTTGAGGCTTGTTCGCCTACATGGGGCCTATTAAACACTGGTTTCGCTGGCAATGCAACATGGAACTATAAAAATATGCGAACGAGCGGTCAGAGCGCCAGAAAGCCCGTAAATACGCCGTTTCCGTTGGGTATCGAGGCCAGAGGGAGTGCCTAACTACCCTCCACTCGACCCGCGAGATACTCACAGTATCGGAATGGACAAACTGAATGCATGCATTCAGAATCATGTGGCGTATAGGTACGAGTTATTGACCGCGCGAGCGCGACTTCCGCCTCAACCCAATAGGGACAACGATGGCCACCATACTCTCACACGACCAGCAGCAACGCCGGGAACACACCGAGCTCATCATGCAGCCTATAAGCCGAGCCAAGCCTCCAACCATCAGCAAAGAGTCGACGCTCTGCGAAGTATTCATCAAAGAGTTCAACCAGATCAAAGGATGGACGTGTTATCCAGAGGCTGCAGGGTTCGATGTGCTGGTGGTCAACGACGACGGCCGCCAGATCGGTGTCCAGGCAAAGCTCTCGCTGAATGCCAAGGTCGCTGAACAGATCCTTCCCAATCAAGGCGACGACTTTTGGGAAAGTCCGGGCCCAGATCACCGCCTGGTCATCGTCAGCAAAATCACCGATGCCAGTGCTGGCATTGCCAAGATGCTCCGTCGGCTTGGAGTCAAAGTACTCTGCCCATATGAGTCATGGACAGCACAAGGCTACGTGCACACGTTCGGACTTGATCATCGGCTCTTTTATGCAGAGGGCAGCGCAGGCTCTGATGAACGTATGTTCGATTGGTGGCCCTCAGTGCGCTGCCGTGTACCGGCCATCGTAACCTCCTTGCCGGCTGGAGTTCCAGCCCCGGTTCGACTCACGCCATGGAAAGAATCGGCACTGAAAGTGGTGGTCCTGATGCGTAAGCAGGGATTCATCACGGCCAAGCAAATCGCATCGTTCGGAATAGGCGTCACCGCATGGACCCAGCCGGCCGGCAGCAAGAGACCCTGGCTCGCTAAAAGCCAAATCCGCGGTCAGTGGGTGGAAACTGAACACATGCCCGGCTTCGACAAGCAGCACCCTGATATGTACGCCAAAGCGCTTGCCGAGTACGAAGCCGAGGCGGCGAAATTACAGCTGATAGCCCCAGCAGCAAACTGAATGACTGATGAGAGAAAGCATGAACTTTGAAACCCGAAAGAAAAAGCTAATGGACATAAGGAGGTGTGCGCTGGACATGCAGAACGGGACCCTTCCACCGTCCATGATGGCAAGCCTTCTCGCCTCTATTTCCACTGCCATCATTGTCGGAGTCATCATGAAACAGGACCCACTTTTGGTAGTAGGCACCAGCCTTGTGGTTGCCCTGCTGGTTTACTTTCGAGCCCCATTTTCTAAGTCGTGGGCCGAGGCTCTTGATAACCGGCTAACCGACTATGAGCCAATCGACCATGAAGCGTACGCCACTTTTCACCATGCGACACGTGAGCGGGGCGGCCTCGATCTTCCTGCGGTGTTCAGTTGGATAGAGCAGGAAATGACTGCTCTCTCCGCTATCACACCGAAAGTCCCAGATTGCGCAGCCCACAAGTTCATCAGCAAGCCAGTCAAGCCAGTGGCCAATGATCGCAGCCAGGAATAGCAGGCTATGAGCGCTCTTAGCTCAAGGCACTTGTCGTTCTAATCAGGTTCACCATAGGCCGGCCTAAGGAACGGCTGCCAATTCTCGGCTCCCTCGATGTCGACGGCCTGGCCCGCAGCGGAAATTTTAAAGCTCAGTTTTCGCTTATCGGCCACCAGAAGCCCCCTGTTTGCTAGTCCTCGGGCAATGCCAAGCACGACCAGGAGAGGAGGGTAATAACTTCGCCCGATCCATGGCTCAAATGGGTCCAAGAATTCGTTTGGCTGCTGTTGCCCCTGGTAAAGAATGCGCAGGGCAGTGAGCGACATCGGCTTGCTGGCAGGGTCAATTTTTGGTTTTTGCATAGGCAAGCCTTTCAGCACTCTGGCGACCCTCCTGCCATCAGTTGTAAGCCTGACATAAAGAGACATGAGATCGCCCAAACCGATCAGCCGGTGATCCGTGTTCAGCAAGCCGCGGCTTTCCAGGGAATGCCACGTTGAGCCGGCGCCATGACCGACCAGTTTCATCTCCGCGAGCGCGTACCGTAACGGGCCATCGTACGTCATTCTTCGGACCCGACCGTCAGGACCATATTCCAGCCACCGCCATTGGCTCGCTGGCGCAGAGCCTGGCCCAGAATTCGCCTGCTCGGCCCGCTGATCTTCGTCATACGCCACCACGAGGTAGGCACGCTGGCGCTCGTTGAGCGACTCAGCGATCTCGGTTATTCGGGTGATCAGCTTTTCCTGGGCCATGATGCTGCTGAAAATTTGGGCACTTCCTTAACTTAAGCACCGCCGCCGAGCTTTGCCTTGCCGGGCGATCGCCGGCCTGGCCGAACGCGTATACACCACTGAATCACAACCACCGTCTCAAACCGGGGCAGCTTTATAGCTCGATGCACACCATCTCCGGAGACCAGGTCACCCGCATAGACCTGCTTTTCCAGGAGATCAGTATGTCCAAGCAAATCCAAGCAAATCAAACTGCAGTTCTGGTCGCTGACCGTGAGCAAGGTACGATCCTCGCCGCACTTCGCCACTACCAGGAGTTCCTCCGAAGTGGGGCGTCAGCTGCTCCGGGCCTGCTTGATATCGCAAGCAATTCCGGTCAGCTCACGCCCCTGTCGACCCAAGAGATCGAAGTGCTGTGCGAGAAAGTAAATTTCGGGTCGACCCTCAAGGAGCTCGAATCGTTCGTCGCCAACGCAAAAGCTAAGTGAAGGGTGGCGGTATGCATCCGATCATTGAAGCCTCGCGGCTTATGAAGGGCGCGCAGATCACGCGGAAAGCAGCGGTACATGCCAATGGGGGGACTATCTTCCTCTGGGAGCTCTCAACTGGTGACACCATTGAGACCATACGTTCAACCCATGGCTTCAGTTCAACCGCGTTGAAGGCCATCCCCTTTATCGATCGCGTCAATTACTACAGCGCCATGCGTGGCACCAAGGTAACTGGTAGCTACCAGCTACAAGCTTAGAAACGCTCCATCCAACCCGGCCATGCGCCGGGTTTTTTCATGTGGGTTTATAGAGAGCTGAGACTCATCTCCCGAGGCAAGTTCAACGCCTTACGGCAAGACAAGTGCCCTGGCACACCTCACATGAAAGGAGCAGGCAATGGCCACTCTCACCGCAGTTCAAGCGAAGAAGAAAATCGATGATCACCTGTTGAAAGGGGCGGGCATCTACGCCTACCACCCGAAGCTGGGATGTCGCTACTTCAAAGCACGTGTGTCAGGCGAAAAGCTGGAGGTCTGGGACGGATTCAGTTGGTTCGAGGTACCTCGCGAGACGAAGTTCAACAACGGCCATGGATCCGCGGGTGACCTGTTCACTTTTTGATTTGCCAGCAAAAAACGCCTTTCAGGAGAAACACATGAACACCCGCACCCCTATCGCGAAAATGGGCAAGAACATCAATGCTGCCGAAGTCGAATTTAAAGTCGCCCGCAGTTTTTACAAAGTAGAAGTCCCTGCCGGTACCCGCTGCTGCTACCTCGCCGGCGGAACCAACGGAGGACGCTGGGTCGTTGACGACCTGTCTTTCCTCAATCCGAACTCTGCCGTGTACCACGATGCGGACCACTACGGGATTCCGGTTCCAGAAACCAACGTAATTGAGGATCCACGCCGGACGTGAGTCGGCTGGACTCTTGCGAGTTCTCCAACTCTGCATAACTGCTTCACCCGCCCTCGAATCTATTGGTTCGGGGGTTTTCTTATGCCACCGACTGTTCCCAGGAGCTGGGCGCCGTATGAAGTGCCCCTTCCTCCGCCAGCATCTCGGCGCCTTCGCGCTCGATCGCTCCCGCAGTAGATACCTCAGGCGTTAGCGGCAGCTGGCAATCACCGCACACCAGGTTGAACTGGTCGCCGCCGAGCACAGATTTGTTGCAGCCAGCACATGTGTATTTCGTTCTGGCCCAGACTTTTTTTTGCGCGCTTCGGCGGCCAGCACCAGCAGGCCCGGCCGCACCCGCCAGATTGATGTTCAGCCCCTGATCGTGAAGCTCGCGGATGAGGAGGCTCAGGCCCCCGCCTTCGAGAAGGTAGTGCGACACCTTCTGCCCGATCACTTGGCCACCAGGCAGGCCGGTACTGGACGGCTGCAGACCGATCTCGACCATTTTATCGGCCCAGACCTGGTCGTGGTAGGCCCGCCGCGGGGGCTGTCCGGAGTGCTGCCGGTACTGATGACAGGCTTGATGCGCCAGCGATTCGATCATCTTGCTGCTCGAAAGGTGCGCCCCAACGGCGATTTGGTCCAAGGCCGGGCAGAGCTCCCCGCTCGGAAGAGCGCCAGGCCGGTAATGGCCTTCAGACCCTTGGCGTGTCGAGAATCTGATTTCACAGCCAGGTAATGACCCGGAAAAGAAGCGCTCATTGATTGCCTGATAGGCGTGGTGCAGTTGCTGCAACGGGTGAGATGGCGGCTTTGCGGTATCCATAACTCTCTTTTAATACTCGCTGCGTATAGTCACGAGTTGTCGGTATTGCTAGTATATGGTCACACGTACACATAATTCTACCGGCACCATTTATAAATCTGAGGTAACCGATGAAAAAGCTCGTTGTCGCTATCGCTCTCGCCAGTTGCTCGCTGGCTGCATTCGCCCAGGCCGAGTCGCCTGCACCCGAGGTTGCTCAGGCCCCTGCCGCAGCCACCGCTCCAGCAGCTGCGGCAGCGGCGCCAGCTGCTGACATCGAGATCATGACCGTGCTCAACACGCTCAAGGGCAAATACCCCTCCACCAACTTCACCAACGTAGAGCGGGCGCCGATCGATGGCCTCTACGAAATTACCATGGGCAAGAACATTGCCTACACCGATGCCTCAGGTCGCTACCTGTTGTTCGGCAGCGTTTACGACATGCAGACTCGCAAGGACCTGACGGCACCCAAGCGAGCTGCAGCTGAGAAAATCGACGTTTCGAAGTTTCCGCTGGCAGACGCGTTCACTCGCGTAAAGGGCAACGGCTCCCGCAAGCTCTATCTGTTCTCTGATCCTGACTGCCCGTACTGCAAGAAGCTGGAAACGGAGGTCCTCAGCAAGTTGGACAATGTCACCATTTACACCTTCATGTATCCGCTGGAGTCGCTGCACCCGCAGGCTCGCGCCAAATCTGAATCGGTCTGGTGTCTGCCTGAGGCTGGCCGTGCTGCTGCATGGGAATCCTTGGCGCAAGGCACCCAGCCGCCGGCGAAGAAATGCGATAACCCAATCGAGCGCAACATCGCGCTGGCCGAAAGCATTGGCTTCCAGGGTACTCCCGCCATGGTGAGCGAAGACGGTCGGAAGATGCCGGGGCTGGTATCGGCCGAGCGGCTCGACGCCTGGCTCAACGGCGGTTCCTGATCTCCCGCCAACAGTCTTCTCCACGTGGCCATCTCGATGGCCACGTTGGTTTCTGATCACCTGATCGTCATGAGCCCCGGGCTGGGCATTCTCATTGGAGTTGTGATGAAGCTACGCCGCTTATGCGCATCCGCTTTCCTTACCGCCCTCTACCTCGCGTCATCCACTGTTCATGCCGAAGAGCTCGGCAAGTACGGAAACACCTGGGAGATCCAGGAGCAGGATGCAATCGACATGATCCAAGGTCGGTTGAAAGCGATGGACAAGAAAGGCGAACTCGACAAGTTCTGGAACGACTACCGCGACAAGCAGTTGGCCGGAGCAGAAAACCCCAAGCCGGTACCCGGCATTGGGCCCGTCGTTGAGCCGCAGATCAGGATGTACGACCCGACCTACACGTACCCTGAGACCGTCAAAGATCATCTGGGTAACATCCTGGTGCCGGCGGGCACTCGCATCAACCCGCTGGACCACATCACCCTCAGCAAAGCGATCATCTTCATCGACGCTCGCGACCCGAAGCAGCTGCAGTACGCCAAGAAGCGCACCGATGAGCATCCCCGGGACAAAGTGATATTGGTCGCGGGTTCGTTCCTGAAGCTCAACCGGGAGTGGGGTCGCCCGGTCTACTTCGACCAGATGGGCATCCTCACGAAGAAGTTCGGGATCGAGCGCGTTCCCGCGGTCCTGACCCAAAAGGGCAGGGAACTCCAGATCGAGGAGTTGAAGCTATGAAGAAACTGCTTATGGCCCTGGGCTTTGTGGCAACGGCCCTGCTCAGTACGGTCAGCTCTGCCGATGAAGGCGTGTGCACCGGTAAATTCTTGAACCTGATTTCGGACGTCTGCTGGTCCTGCATGTTCCCGATCAAGCTTTTCGGTTCAACGGAGCTCATTTCCGATGGCCAGGAAGACTTCGACAGCGGGAACAAAAGCGCATTCTGCACGTGCGAT
Source organism: Pseudomonas sp. NBRC 111139 (assembly GCF_001753955.1). Lineage (NCBI taxonomy): Bacteria > Pseudomonadati > Pseudomonadota > Gammaproteobacteria > Pseudomonadales > Pseudomonadaceae > Pseudomonas > Pseudomonas sp. NBRC 111139. The sequence continues at coordinate 50,595 of NZ_BCBP01000034.1, read as the reverse complement.
AACCCGCCCAAGGTCGGCATTCCCACCTCGTTCTGGGAGTTCGACATGATGACCGACGTTACCACGGTGCCTGGATGCTTCCCCTTGCTCGGTGGGGTGAAAGTCAACGTAGGCGTCAACGCAGATGCATTCGGCTACATCTCTGACGATCAGAGCAGCGGCATCGGCAGCACCCGCGACTCGTTCATGCAGGTCAACTTCTATATCAACCCGGCCATGTATGTGATGGGCGCCATCCTGGACGACACGTGCATGGACAACCGCGGTATCGACGTGCCCTGGATGTCTTTCGCGGACCCAACCCACAACGATGACGAACTCGCCGGCATCCTGACCCCCTACGCGTTCCCCTTCGGGAGCATGCTGGCGATCGGGGCCATGTCCGCCGATGCCGTTGCCGCTGCTACAGGCTTCCCACTGTCCACGATCTTCTGGGCCGCCGGCTCCTACGGTCACATGTACCCGCTGACCGGTCGGAACGAGGCGCACCTGAGCATGGAGCAAACCGCCCGGCTGCAAACCACGCGAATCCTCGCGAAACTCCATGCCGCGGGTACCCAGTGGGCGGCAATGGGAGGTGACGCAATGTGCGGCTACTACCCGCAGATCATCATGGACAAGCGGCAGTACAAGCTGACTCGCCTCTACCCCAAGCCTGAGACCGCAAAAATCGCAGGCAAGTGCTGCTCTCCAATCGGGCGGTCGACAATTCTGACCGAATCGAACACTGAGTTCCCTCTCCCAGGATACAAGGACTTTGGCTATGGCATTTTCCGTAAACGCGACTGCTGCGGCGGCGCTACTCTTAGCAACTAGTTTCTTCGCCGTGCCTGCCGTGTCCCAGCAGCTGGAAATGCCTTCCAACGAAGCTATCCAGAAGATCATGCAGGAGCAGGCGGCATCTCGAAGTGCCGCTCTGAACGGGAAGATTGATCCGGTGAAGCCGGGCACGTTCAAGGCCACGGTACCGGTCATCGACGCCCCAGCGCCCACCAAGACCGAGTCGCTTGACGACGTCATTGCGCGATTCAACGCCGCAAAACAAGGTGCAAAGGGTGGCCACGGCGCGAACGACTTCATCATCTTCGTGTCGTTCTCGATGCCCAAAGACAGGCTTGAGCGGCTGGCGCAACAAGCTCGCGAAACCGGTGCTGTCATGGTCGTGAGAGGGTTCAAGAATGGCTCCCAGATGCAGACCAAACAGGCTGCGCTGGAGGTGAACAAGGCCGGTGTGCCGTGGGAGATCAATCCCAATCTGTTCAAGGCCTTCAAAGTGGAATCGGTACCAACGTTCGTCGTGGCGTCTGCAGAAGCAGAGTCCGTTCTGGACGATGGCTGCTCACCAGATGCCACCTTCACGTCGATCACCGGCGACATCAGCGCAATGTTGGCCCTGGATACCATCCGCCTCCGTGCGCAGCCTGAGATCGCAAAGCTTGCCGAGGCCAGGTTGCAGAAGATCTACAAACAACAAGCCCCTGGCACCGTCCACTGATCACGATCGAGCCCGGCATCGCGCCGGGCTTCTGGTGAAACTATGCAAACTGAACTGACCACCATTGCTTGGGAGCCTGGCTTCCAACTGAACCTGAGCTCCTGGGCTGATTTGGAGATTGCGAAGCGTCGTGGAGAAAGCCCAGGCGAACTATCAGCATGCGCTTTGAATTCCTGCATCTTCTACCTAGGCGCCTATGTCATGACTCGCGACCTGGTCGCACACGTCGAAAAGGGCATCACCTGGAACGCGCAGGTTTATGAGGCATGGAACTATGGCCGCTGCCAAGAAATTCACAAAATCTGCCGAGGGCTTGCACCATCAGATGCCGACGCCCTGTTGCATGCTAGTGGGTATGCGGACGTCAGCCTGGATGAGCTCAGCGACGCCTCGGACGAAGCAGTCCAAGAGGCATGGGCCGCGCTGTACGGCGAGTAATAAAAAACCCGGCCTCAGGAGAGGCCGGGTGCTGTAAAACGTTAATCAGCTTGAGCCAAGCGCCCAGAACCGAATGCCACACGACGGGCCACTGCATTCCATTCCTGCACAGTAACCAGCATGCTGGAGCGGGCCTTCTCGTGACCGTTTACTGTCTGGCGATACTGCAAGCGCACAAAGCCAGGCGTGACACTTGGATACCCTTCGAGCTCATACACGTTACGAAAACCGTCAACATCGATGTTGCTGGCGGTGTAGATCTGCGAGAAGAACATCCTGTAATAACCGGCCTTTGCCAGCATCACAGCAATCTCGCAGAGCAGTTTCAAGCGCATGCAGCACGCGGTGATGAACAGTACGAGTTCAAGCGACAGAGCTTGAGCCTTACGTTTGCAAACATCGGTGTCGATAGTCAGTTTCATGGTCATTCTCCCGGGTTGAGTGGCTAAGCCTTGCGTTTGCCTAGTACCCGGTAATGCACATCACGCGACTACAAATCGGATTATCCCTGTGCGGCCTCCTCACCGCCGAGCGCTTCCATGAGAGCGGGTACGAGCTTTGCCAGCACGCCGGCGTAAGTCAGAAACATCGCGCCGAATGCAGCCTCCTCTTCCTCCTCATCGGGAATCTCTTTGTTCACGTTTTCGAGGAAAACAATGCGCTTGAGTGTCGACTTGTCAGTCAGCACGAAGGACACCTCTTCATTGAACGTCATGGCCAACCGTACGGGGCGCCGACCTTCGAGGAGGTGCTGTCGGATCTCCTCGCGCTCCAGGCTGATCGAGGCGTAGCCCACCTTAGATTTTTCAAGGTCCAGCCCCTGCAGGTTGACCTCACGGTCGACCGTGAATTCGTCGGGGGATTCGTTGTTCATCAACCAGGTGGCCATCGCAGAGGAGGGGTCCATCGAGGTTCGAATCAGTGATGCAGGGATATCGATGGCGTCATGTATTTGAGTGACGACATCATCGGCTTTCGCCGGTGAGCCACAGTCGATGCCGATCAGGCCCGCCGAAGTATCGATCCACACCTTCTCAGTGCTCTGTGACTCGAATGCCCTGGGCAAGAGCTCGATAAACGCCTCTTCCTTCATCGCCTTGAGCTGGTCCCGGCTCGGCTTGTAGCCCTTCTCGGAGAGCATCTTGGCCGCCTTCTTCGCCACGTGTCGCTGCAATACAGGCTCGGGTACCTTCTTTTCTTCAAAGCACAGATTTAGCAGGATCTGCTTCTGCACCTCGAACACGAGGCCACCGCCAACCCGGGGCTCCACCCAACCCTGGGTTTTGATGACGCTACCCGTACAGGGAGTGAATGCCCTTTTTTCCAGACGTTTCGCAAGCTCGGCCGTAGACAAGCTCCAGGGCTCAGTAATCCGGTAGAGGTGAAGGTTCGAAAACATGATGCAACTCACTCCTGGCCGGCTTACCGCCAGCACAATTTGGCGCACGAAAAAGAAACATGTACGCATAATACTGGCAGATTTATAATCATGCACACACCTATCCTGCCAGTGGAAAAACCATGTCTGAATTCGCCCAGGTTGAGCAACGCCTTCTTCAACTCCGTGCAGAGGTCGCTGGACACATGGATGCGTACCACCGACTCGATGCCCCGACGATCCCGGACGGAGAATTCAACCTCCTGTTTCGTGAACTGGAGCAACTGGAAGCTGCGTATCCAGATCTGGCTACCGCTGACTCACCAACGCAGCGGGTCGGTGGCCGGGTTCTGGAAGAGTTCCTCCAAGCACAACACGATGTCCCAATGCTGTCGCTCAAAGACGCCATGAACGAGGAAGAGGCCCGGGCATTTGCAAGCTCTGTGGTGGATGAGCTGTCACAGCCGGCGGACATCGAGTTCACCGCTGAACTGAAGTACGACGGCTTAGCGCTTTCGGCTCGATACTTGGCTGGCGTCCTGGTTCGCGCAGTCACCCGCGGGGATGGAACGACCGGTGAGGATGTAACGGCACAGGCCAAAACCATCCTGAACTTGCCCCTGACCCTACCAGCGGCCACTGATCTGGAGGTTCGTGGCGAGGTTGTCATACTCAATAGCGATTTTAAGATCGTGAATGAGCGCCTCAAGAGCCAGGGCTTGAAGACCCTCGCCAACCCCCGCAACGCCGCCGCCGGCAGCATGCGCCAGCTGGACCCCAAAGTAACTGCGTCCAGGAGACTGTCTTTCTACGCGTATGGCGCCCAAGAGCTCGACGGCACCCCTGCGTTCAAGGCAACCAAACAGTGGAAGATCATTGAGGGCTTGCTGGAGCTCGGATTCAGCATTGCCCCGGAAACGACCGTGGTCCACGGCTGGGATGGCATCAAAGGGTTCTACGATGCGGTGGGTGCGAATCGCCACAACCTCCCAGTAGCCATCGACGGCGTCGTATTCAAGGTCAACTCCCTCGCCGACCAAGAACGCCTTGGCTGGAACAATCGCACCCCCCGATTCGCCATTGCGTCCAAGTACCCAGCAGAGGAGGCCGTCTCCGTCGTCGAAGACATTGTGGTGCAGATCGGCCGAACGGGGCCTGCGACCCCTGTGGCAAAGCTCAAGCCTGTGCGCGTCGGTGGCGTAGTGGTATCCAGCGCCAACCTCCACAACGCCGATCAGATCGAGGCCAAGGGTATCAAGGTCGGTAGCACCGTCATCGTTCGCCGAGCGGGCGATGTGGTACCGGAGATCGTTCGGACAGTGCCCTCGATCGGCGATAAGACCCTCTCCCACTATGTGATGCCGACAGAGTGCCCGTCATGTGGTAGCCCCCTCGTTCGCCTGCAGGGCGCCGTCGAGCTGCATTGCCCAGGTGGCATTAAATGCCCGGCACAGAAGCAGGGCAAGATCGCTCACTTCGCGTCTCGGCTGGGAATGAACATCGACAACCTGGGCGACAAGTCGGTCTCAACTCTGATCGCCGCCGGCCTGATCAGCATGCCTTCCGACTTGTACAGTCTGAACGACAAGGTCATCGCACCGCTCCCCGGGTTTGGGCCGGTCTCAGCGAAGAACCTGGTCGCGGGCATTGAGGGCTCGAAAGCTCCGGACCTTCCGCGATTCATTTTCTCGCTGGGGATCGAGGGTGTCGGCGAGGCCACCAGCAAAGCTCTGGCGGCGCAGTTCGGGTCCTGGTCAGCATTCCGCGCAGCGACTTACGCGCAACTGCTGGCCATCGCGGATGTTGGGGATGGTACCGCCACCAACATCACCCGATTCTTCGAGGATTCTACTCTCGGTGCTGAGGCAGATCGGCTGGCCACGATCACCACACCCAACGACTTCGCTGCCATCGGCGGGGCCTCGCTGAAAGGGAAGGTTGTCGTCCTCACCGGCACTTTTCCAACCCTCAGCAGAGAGGCTGCCAAAGCTCTGGTCGAAGGAGCCGGGGGGAAGGTCTCAAGCAAGGTTTCAAGCAAAACCAGCTTCGTCGTTGCCGGCGAGGCAGCAGGCTCGAAACTCGAAGCCGCCAAGGACCTGGACATCGATGTGTGGGATGAAGCCCGGCTATTGGCCGCCGCCGCGGGCTGAGTATTACAGGCCGGCGTGAAGCATCACAGAGCATTAAGATTTCATCTGGAGAACCAGAAAATGTCAGTAACTAATGGACCATACAAGCGCGATGCTAATGGAGTCGCCTATGAAGTCGACTTTGAGTATGTGCGAGATAACGTCCCGCTCGACTGGTTCTTCGAGCACATGCTCGGTGCGAAAGCGAGACCATCAGCAGGTGCAATTCGGTACAACATCTGTCCAAACCCTGAATGCGGAGCTTCTTCCGTTCACTCGGTGAAGATCAGCGTGAAAAACGGCGGGTGGCTCTGCTACTCGTGCGGTGAGCAAGGTGACGTGGTCGCTGCGGCGGCATTTTACTGGGGGAAATCTCATCGGGAGGCAGGTCTTGACCTGATGGGCGCCGATGTTGAGCTGCTGAAGCACTATGTTCCGCCCAAGCCCATGGACGCGATCCAACGCGATGACAGTGCTCTTGCGCTGGTATTGCAACGCGTCGCCGAAGCTTGCAGTTATCCCTCGAAAGATGCCCTGAAGTACTTTGCTGGCCGGGGTATATCTGAGGATGTAGCCCGGGAAGCTTGCAACCGAGGCATCCTCATCACAATCCCGAACAACCCGATGGAAGCCAAGGGGTTCTTGACTGAAGTCGCAGGGCAGGAACTGATGGTGAAAGCGGGCCTGTGGAACCCCGAAAAAAAGGCGCCAGCCTGTGCATTTCGGCCACTGTGGTTTCGGTCGCAATCGCACTGTGCTGCTGAGTTTAGGCTCATGCGTGAACCCAAAGAAGGGGAGAAGAAGGCCATGCGGTACGGCGGAAAATCTCCTTGGATCTGGGAAGGCTCTGAAAGTGAGTTCATGATCGTCGAAGGTCCGATCGACATGTTATCAGCCGTCGAAATGGGGTCGAAAAGGACGATCTTCGCGCTTCCTGGTTGCGAGAATTGGGAGCCTGAATGGTTCAACATGATGGCCAAGAAGAACGTGCTTCAGGCGCTCGATCCTGATAAGCCGGGCTTCAAGGCTGCAGAGAACCTCAAGCCAGTGCTAGTGGCTCTTGAAGCCAACCTTGGCACCTTCAATCCACCCAACCGGGTCGGCGACTTAAACGAGCAGCTCAAGCACATGCGTGGCCTCCTAAACTAACCCACCAAACCCGGCTCTCGCAGCCGGGTTTTTTTGGCTTGTTACAATGCGACCCCGGGGAGTGTGTCGGTAGATTCATAACGCGTACACATACATCAATACGGGTGATAAAATCACCGCTCAGAGAAGTGGAGCCCCCCTTTTGGACCGTCGAACATTCCTGCAATATGCCCTCGGCTTGGCCGCTTCCTCAACTCCGCTGCTCTCAAGCGCCAGCACCTTCTGGGATCAACCCAGACGTCTCTGGCTGAAGCGTGAGATCAAACCCGGGCAGTGGGAGGAGGTCGACAAGGTCTATTACCAGAACGGTCGACTCGATTGGTCCGGCTATGACCCCGTGTGCCGACTGATGCGCGATGTTCACACGGGCAAGGCTGTGCAGATGAGCCCTGTGCTCCTGGACATCGTCGCAGGAATTCAAGGTTGGTTCAAAATTCACGGGATAACGAAGCCCATCATCGTGCTTTCAGGGTATCGCGAAGAGTCGACCAACAAGAAGGTGGGTGGCAAAAAGCACTCTGCGCACCTAAGAGGTGGCGCTTGCGACCTCACAGTGCCAGGCGTACCGGTAGACTACCTTCGACGACTAGCCCTATATCTTGAGGGCGGCGGCGTGGGCGTTTACCCAGGCCGGAACTTCATTCACGTAGACGATGGAAATTTGAGGGTCTGGCGGGGATAGTACCAGGCTCTCGCTCGATGAAGAGCCTGGCTGCCCCCGATCATGCTTAGAACATGCTGGACCAGGAGATCTGGTTGACGAGGGGCTTGTGAGGGAGCAAGGCCAGGTCCACGGCCCTCAGTGCTGGGTTACGGCCGGTGAGGTACCAGCAATCATTTTGCTGACTCAGCATGTATCGATCACACAGCCGCTCCAAAGCCGAACGATAGGCCTCTGTGACATTGCCGCCGGATGCGAGTGCCAGCAGGTCAGCCGATCGAATGCCAGGCTGCCCCCACGCTACCCGAGCAAGATCGTACCCTTCATCACCGGCCAGGATGAAGATCTCATCCGCAACAGCTTCTGGCACGGGGTCGATCATGAAAGGAAACTCGACCGGGAACACGTACCAGCGACGCCAGAACTCGTAGTGGATCCGCAGACGAATGACGTCCTTGCGAGCTCCAAGCACCTCACAGCACTTATCAAATGCCCAGTCGCCAAGGGTAGGCCCGAACACCCATTGGGCAGCTGTCACATACACATCGGTCGGCAGTTTCTTCGCGAACAAAGCCTCGACGTTGGCCTTAATGATGCGAAACGCGAGACGCGTTACGCCGTCCTCGAAATCCTCTTCATCAAGCCGGCGCAGCTCATCCTTCTTCAGTTTTCGTCTTTGCGCTCCAAGGTTCGATAGATTATTGAGTGCGGCGAGCCCAAGTTCTTCAGCAAAAGGATATGACTCGACCACAGTTTCGTCAGTCCCCAGAAAATCCACTTGAGCATCGTCTGCAGCGTTATCAAGATCGAAGGCGTCAAGACCTTCGAAAAGATTGGCGCTATCAAAGCTCTCAAGCCAGTTACGAACATCGCCAGGATCAGAAAGACCGCCAGAATCGTCAGATAGAAGCTCAGATCCGAAGACATCATTTTCTTCCTCGTTGCCCAGGGGCATATCAGTGAATTCGTTCATTGGCACCACCCTTAAACCGGAACTGTTTGCGTGAATTGATCTGCGCCAGCCATTCGGGCATGCTGGCGCCTGGCCGGCCATCTGATGTCGGCCGCTGTGGCGAACCTCACTTCACCCGGGGTGGCCACACTCGCCCAGGTCACCTGGTGCTCGCCGGAAACAATCGCGTAGTCGGTGGTGCCCATCGACAAGAGTTTTTGCATCACATCCCCTGTGCCCTGGGCTTGCTCAGGCTCCGTAGGCAACAGCTGCGAATAGACCTGCGCTGCCGACTCGGATTGAGGTTTGAACAGAACCAGGTTGCGAGCTCGACTCAGGCAGGCCTCGCGCAGATCCAGAGACTCACGCCCAAGATCGTCGAGCGAACCAGCTGCAACCCATACGCTCATCACCTGCTCAGTCTGTGGCGAGAGCAGCTGCTCGATGCTCGGGTCATTGCAACCACCTGGATCGGTGAACACAGCCAGCGCAGTGGGTGCACCAGGCTCACCGATCGACCGCAGAACAGCATCCGCCAGATTCGAGATCACGATGCGGCGGAGATTGGACGCCGCCTGGCCTCGGCCGATGTAGGGAATTGCGAGATACACGATCTTTCGTGTTACCAGCGCCTCGTGCAGCACGACGTCAGGCTGGTAGCTGTTGAACACTTCACCCGCTCTACCGGCGCCGAGCATGCACATGCTCCCAGCGAGGCCCGAGAAGCGTCCTTTCAGCTTTACCGCACAGATGTCGCCAACATCATCCTGAAAGGCCTTGCAGGCCTGCTGCAGGGCTCCCAGCTGCACTGAACGAGGGTATGCAGTGGCCATGTGTTCGATCAGCGCTGAAATAGCGTCAGGCTTCATCACGAACATACCCAGATCAAGGTACGAGTAGGGCAGGCCAGCGAGCTGCAGCGAGGACACAATCGCCCGAACAAGAGCTGCGGTTGGGGTTGAATCGTGACCTGCCGTCGCATCCTGATCCGCGAGGAAATTCAAGACATGGCTCGCGACCTTGGTAGGAGCTGTGTGCAGCACCGGGTTGTAGGTATGGCTCAAGGCGGGACTACCAGGATTCACGATGAGCAGATCAGCTCCCCGGCCAACTGCAGTGCTGGCGCCGATCATCGCTCCCAAAAGTGATTCATCGACCGATGAGCCGACCACGAAGACCGCAGCGCCGGCTGCAATGCGTCGCTGAATCACCTCCCTGATCAGTTGCCCCTGGCCCTCAGTGCTCTCATCGAGCACAAGGGTATGCCCGGGCACAACATGAGCGCCCTTAGGTTCTACGTTACTCATCTCTCAGCTGCTCCTGTTGTTTCTTCCGCCCACCAGTGGGCAGCCCGCTGCCACCCAGGTACTTGTCACTATTCTTGAAGAAGTCCGCACCCTTAACGGACGGCCTGCGGAAGTGGTTGATTCGAATAGGGCCGATTTCTTTCTGCAGCTTTCTGTCGATGCTGATCATCGGCACCCGGACGTTGAAGATCTGGTCTCCGCCGTACTGGATGATGCATTCCCCCTTACCGAGCGCTTTGAGGTCATCCGGCGAGACCTTGTACTCCTCCTGCTCTCGCTCACCGACCGATATGCCGGCGGCAGCACCGGTGCCACCCTCTGGCGCCACATTGAGAAGGGGGGTGCTACTGCTTTCGTTCTGCGTACCGCTCAATGACTTCGTGATACCGATTTTCATGCCGATGAGGTCTGCACACTCAACGGCCGTGGCCTGGGTACCGATCTTGAAAAAGATCTTGGTCCAGGTGTTACCGATGACCATCTCTTTGAAGTCAGGAGAAACCACATCCAGGTTGGCCAAGGTCTGGGCTGCGGGGAACAGTGCCATCTGCGCGCTGCGCCCCTGTTCAAAGGGGCGTGCTAGCGACTGAACGGCGTAACTGCCCAGCTCATCCATGAAATTGAAATGCGGGGGGTTAGGCCGGTCCTCTTCAGGCAGCGCCTGGATCCACGAGATAGCCGTACGCAGGTCGCCCAGGAACATCTTGCCGAAGTTGGAGGCGGCTTCGTTTTTACCCATCGTCGGGAGAGCGACGTAGATGATCTTCTTCGCCCGGATTGCTTCGAACAGGTCGATCTCGGGGGCGTAGGTGTTCATCACGTCACCGAATTTCCCCGTACCGAACAAGTACATCCGGCCGGCAAGACCGCCGAACGTTTCCTTCATCCGCTTGATGTCAACCACGTTCTCCATGCCCGGCTTTCCGCCGATCTTGTATTGCTCAAGGAACAGGGAGAAGTTCTTGGTCGCCGGGTTGTGAGGCTGGGTCTTCTTGAGCAGGGTTTCCAGTTCCTCGATCGCTTTGTGGTTCATCAACAGGATCGTGAAGTCGATGAAGTTGTAAGCGAGGCCAGCAGCTTGCATTGCCGCTACGAGGGTGGTGATGCCTTGGTTCGCCGACTGTTTGTAGTGGTCAGCGCCAGGGTTATTCTCGGTAGAGGGAATGATGGACAGGATGCGGGCGGCGATCTCATCAGGGTCACCCCTGAGGATGGGGTTGTATGTATTGCTGAGTGATGGGTTACCCGGGTTCAGAATCAACAGATCCTGCTCGCGGCCCGCCCAGACGCAGTACTGGTAGATCGTTTGAATGTCGTCCGCATTCATCTTACCGTCGATGAACGTCAGGCCGCCGCCACGCTGGATCTGCTGGAACATCATCAGTTTGCCCAATACGGTTTTACCTACACCGGACTGGCCCAGGATAAATCCATGCCGCATGAAGTCTTCATCAGGGACACGTACAGGCTGTCCCGTGTCGGTAGTGAAGCCAAGCAGCAAGCCATCTCCGTGCGCCAGATCGGTAGCCGAGCGGATATTGATCTTCGACTCAAGGAGGAGCTGGTTCTTCCAGAAATCAAAGACACGGTTGCCCACGTACGCCGCACCCGCAGCCCCCATGGCGAGGGGGAGGGTGGCCGGCACAGAGCTGAAAAAAGGCGATGTCAGAAGTCCACCAGCACCGATCGAACTCAGTGCCAGGGTGTCTTTGAAGCCACCGATTTTCGAGCGAAGTATCTGATCCATACTCATGGAGGTGAGCCTTAAGCTACGCACAAAAAAACCCGAGCACCATGAGGCGCCCGGGTTGTGGGGGTTAGAGGAAAACGCTCGACTCGGAAGCCTGCGCATTGTCTTTCTCTGCTGCGGGTAAGCGCAGCAGCGGCGATTGCAAAAGCGTTTGGATTTCCATCTGCGACAGGAGCTTGTCCTGCTCGATGGTGGTCCGAACGCCTGGCACGTCCTTTACGGTCTGCCCGGTTTGAGCAATTTGATCCAGCTGATCCTTGTACTTCTGGTACCGAGATTTCTCTGGCGGTTGCGTCGATGTCTGCTGTTGGGTATCTGATTGAACAGTCTCAGCTGCACCTGTTGTGCCTCCAACTGATTCGTTTACCTGACCATGCTGGGCTTCCTCGCGGAGACCCTCGACATATTTGGTGTCATCGAATTTGCCAGTGAAGACATCGGCACTGAAGCCAAGCAACGAAAGGCATTTTGAAGTTGCGTCTGTGAGACTTTTCTTGGCGTGATCCTCATCACTACTGATGATTCCGTAGGAATCTCGCGTGATGTAGGTGGTAGCGCCGAACTGCTTCACTGAACCGCGGAATCCCTGTTGCAGGTACCACAGCTCAACGTACACCTTGTGAATGACTTCTTTACCAACGACCTGGCCATCCACAACGAACGGTTTCCCGTCCACGTACGCTTCACTGATCAGCTCGACACCCCAGCCAAGGCCAAAAGGTCCGAAAACCTCAGTAGCACGCTTGATCTGATAGATGGGCGCGATCGCGGTCCCCTGGAAACCACCCTTGTTGAAGGACTTGGTCTCATCAGGATTGGTCTTCTCAACCTTGTTCCACACCTGCAGGCCAATAGAAGCCGCGGCCTGGCCCTGGCTGGCCCACAGCGATTCGCCGTTGGCCGAGCTTTGGTGGGTTGCTGCGTCTGTTCTGGTTTGCATTTTTGACTCCTACGACTCTGCAAAGAGGGAATACCTAATGCAGGGGTATGAAGCACAGCTGCTGATAAGGTGGTGGGGCTAGACCGCGAAATCGCCAAAAGCGTTTGCAATACGTAACACGTCGCTATATTTTAGGCGCCACAAGAGGACGGTTGCAACAAAAAGCCAACTATCTGTATTATCGCTACGTGTTATTTAGCATTCCAAACCAACGAGTATCCTATGATCACCTTGAACAGAGCCATTCTGCTTGCGTCGCTTGCGCTCTCAGCAAGCACCGCGGGTGCCGTTGATGTGCGACAGGTAGTGGTTCCAGACAGCTACGGCGTTGCGATTGAGCCCGCGCATGCAGGGCACGCGCTTGTTGAATCCATTCGCGACACCCAGAAGAAAGCCGAATCTCCGGTCTGGACGGTGACTGAGCCAGCCAGGCCTCGGGCCCTGATGCCGGCAGAAGAGGCTCTGCTCGATGCAGAAGATGCAAAGATCGCCGAGGAGGCCCGTCACACGCGGACCACGCTCTACTTTGACTTCGACAAGAGCATGCCTACGGGCTGGTGGCCGCTGACCAACGTCATCGCTGACGCACTTCGCGTCGGCAGCACCATCACCCTGATCGGTTATGCGGACGAAGTGGGCGAGGCGATTTACAACCAGCGCCTGTCCGAGAACCGCGCCATCGAAGCTGCGCGTTACCTGGTTCGGCACGGTGTTAAGAAGAAAAACATCAAGGTTTACGGCCGGGGCAAGCGTGACCCTGTATCTAGCTCCGATAGCTCGATGAACCGTCGGGTCGAGGTCGACATCGTTAAAGCTGCGGGGAAACCTCTGTGAAGGAGATCGATATCCCGCGCTACGTTGACAGTCAGACGCAATTACTTTTTTGGGAAATCGATGAGGCTGCGATCTTCATTGGCTGCCTGGGCGCAGGTATCGCACTGGGGGGCTGGGCAACCATCGCTTCCCTCGCCGGCGGCTGGTACGCAGTAAAGCGGTTTAAGCGTTTCAAGAGCGGTGCACTGGACGGCATTCTGCATCACCTCTGCTACGAGGCAGGCGTCATGGGGCTGAATAAACACTACGACGACTCTTCGAAGCGCGACTACTTCTACTAAAGCTTTCGAACGACTTTATTTGTACGCGTTATGTATTCGATAGCGCTTTGAGGCCGCAATGAAGATCAAGAAAATGCAGAACACGATGGAAGGGCTGAAAAGTCTCAGAAACTTCCAGACCTTGTCGATCGCGTGCCTTTCGGTATCGGTCCTGCTGCTCACTTTCAACCAAATGGGGCAGCACGAAACCACACGTTTGGTGCCGCCGAACCTGGACAAGGCCGTGAAGGTTGGCTGGAACAACGCGGACGACGAGTACATCAAGTCCTTTGGCCTTTATGCCTCGACTTTGATGGGCAATGTCACGCCCAAGAACGTGAATTTCATTGCCGACTCTGTTAGCGCCTTCGTTGATCCGAAGATCTACGCAGACGTGCGCAAGAAGATGTTCGTGTTGGCCAACGACCCCGTGTTCGCAACGAATGCTGGTTCTGTGTCCTGGAACGCCACTGACATCAGCTACGAGAAGGAGACGAAGAAGGTTTTCATTCTCGGTTCGATGGAGTCTCGCAGCGCAACCGGCAAGCCCAAACCGGACTACCAAGTGGTCGAGTACGTCATCGAGATGCGTGCGGGCCGCCCTTGGATCACGGGTATGGACCACTACCCAGGCAGCACCCCAAAAACACTCAAGTGGCTTCAGTCTCACCCGCCTAAGCCAGCAGAACCAACCAAGGAGGCGCTTCAGTGAAACGCTCAGCCATTGCTCTAATCGTGCTGGCCACCATCCATGCATCCATCTCATGGGCTGATGGGATGGCGGAAGTAAAATTGCCGCCTGTTCCTACGGCAGCAAAACGAGTCAAACCTGTCGAAGCGCAGCCTCTGCCTGGCTTGGGCGTTATGCCTGGCGCCGAATCTGATTCGCGCACCCAGGTAGTTCGCGTGAGCTCGGACCGTAACGAAGTTATTTACGTTTCGAACATCTTGCCGAACCGGATTTCCACTCCGTTCGCTTCGCCTAAAGCAGTCGACCAGCAACCTGATGATTTGGATATCAGTACGATCGGTCAATCGCTTTATGCGACGATGAAGACGAAGGATAAGCCAGTCGCACTGTACGTGACTGGTTCTAATCCAAACGACCCGGTCATTTCTTTGACCCTGATTCCGAAGGAGCTCCCACAGCAGACCATTACGCTGCAACTGGACAAGCCGATGGTGGAAACTGGCGGTCATGCGTCCGAGAACCATGCGCCCGACAGCAACAACTACACCGATACTATTCGTTACGTGTTGCGAGAAGCAGCTCTCGGCAAAACCCCTGAAGGCTTCAGTGAAGGTCTGTTGCCTGCGTCGGCCGCGAACATTGGCAACGTAATTGCCTATCCAAAAGTTCGTTACTCCGGCCCAGAGTACGATATTTATCGTTACAGCCTGCAAGGAACGTCCAAAACCGACGTCGATCTTGATGAAGGTACGTTCTACAGCGATGGTGTCCGCGCTGTGTCTTTCTTCCCGACAGCCACCCTACGTGCCGGCATGACCACTGATGTGTTCATCGTCTCTGATAAGTCGGCTACGGGGAATTAAGCATGGCTATCAAAGACCAGCTGAAAGATAAGTGGCAAGATCTTAGCCCAGGCGTTCGATCGACAATTGCAATTATTGGCCTTTTAGGCTTCTTGATGATTGTCGGCTCTGTAATTGTTGGCAATGACAAGCCCAAGAACAATACGAAAACCGAAGGCACTTCCGACACCAAGCTGCTCTTGCCTCGTGGAGATAATAATACTCCTGAGCAGATCATGGCTAAATTGGCTTTACAGGACAAACGTTTTAAAGAGATCGGCCAATCGCTCAAGCAGATGGAGCAAGATCGCAAAGATGATCGCCTACGCGCCCTTGAAGAAGAACGACTGCGGGGGCAACGGCCTGACCCTGTTACCCAGGACACGCTTCGCGAGCTGAAGCGCTTGGGTGATCGGATGGACAAACTGGAGCTTAGCAAGGGCGGTACCGCTCCAGCTCTGAATGCTGCGTTGCCAGGCTATGAAAGCGCAGCTGGCACTGGTGAAGCCCTGCAAGAGCCGAAACCGAAGGTAGCAACCCTGCGGGTCACTGGCGGTACCCAAACGGCCCGGAATGAGGCCCCGAAGCAGGCAGAGAAGCCGACCCCGGCGATGCCAGCCGGTTCGTTCTTCGAAGGTGTGCTGCTGAACGGTATGGACGCGCCAACCAGCTCCACAACGCAGAAAAACCCTGTGCCGACGACCATGCGAATCAAGTCTGACGCCGTACTGCCAAACAAGTACAGCGTCGATGTTAAAGAATGTTTTGCGCTCGCTTCTGGCTACGGTGTTCTTTCCAGTGAGCGCGCTATGCTCCGGACAGAATCTTTCTCTTGCGTACGCAAAGACGGAAAGATCATCGAAGGGAAGATGGAAGGTTACATCGTTGGCGAGGACGGGCGGGTCGGTATGCGTGGTCGACTCGTGTCCAAGCAGGGCCAGATGATTGCCAAAACTTTGGTTGCCGGCGGTCTCTCGGGCCTCGCACAGGGCATGACACCACAAACAATCCCGCAGTTGAGCCTGGGTGACAGCAGCACCACTCAAACCCAAAGCGCTGACACATCGACCATTCTGCAAACTGGTGTTGCTAAAGGGTTCTCTACTTCCGCGAATGAAATTGCCAAATTCTACATGGAGATGGCTCGCGAAATGACTCCGGTAGTTGAGATCGACGCCGGCCGCAAAGTTACGATCATGCTGGTGAAAGGGATCGAACTGAAATGATGAAAGGTAATCATATGAAACGTACTGCATTAGTCGCAGCGCTGTTGCCTATTGCTCTTCTGAGTGGTTGTTCGTCCTGGTTGAATACCGCCGGCGATGACGAGTTCTCATGCCCAGGCATGCCGCAAGGCATCATTTGTAAGTCGCCAATGGCTGTTTACAAGTCCACAGAACAGAGCCCAGCGCTGACCGACAGCGATATGCCAATTGGTCAGAAGGCACCGAACGTAAAGTACGGTGACGACATGGGAAAGACTGCCGGCTCTGAGCATAACCTCAAGGTATCCAATGGTGTGCCAGGGCCAGCTGTTGCGGATCTTGCTCGACCGGTTCGAGTTCCAGCCCAAGTCATGCGCATCTGGATCGCTCCGTGGATCGACAGCAAGGACGATTTGCACTTTCCGTCCTACCTCTTTACCGAGATTCAGCCACGCACTTGGTCGTTCGGAAAATCCGAATACTCAGGCCAAGGCATGGTTGTTCCTCACCTTGAGTTAACCGCTGTACCGCCAGTCAATGTTGCCGCCCCTAAATCGGAAAACGTTGCTGCAGAACCAACCAATTACGGACCGCAAGTTACGTCGTCCGCAATCCCATCCACAACTGACATCAATCTGAACTGATAACACTGGGAGCTACACAATGACCGCACAAATCGCACAAATCGAAACCACCGCAGTAGCCGCTGCTCCATTCAAGAAAATCGACAAACGTGCCCTGGTGAGCATGGCTGTGGTCGGTCTGGCTGTCGCCGTCGACGTGACCGCCGGCGCCGACTCCACCTTCACCGAGATCGTCATCAGCCTCGACGGTTGGATGACCGGCTCCCTCGGTAAGGTCTTTGCCCTGGGTGCCCTCGGTACCGGCCTGGCAATCGGCGTGGTCAAGCAATCGGTCATGGCCGTTGTGACCGGCGTAGCCGTAGCGCTCTCTGCAAGCGTTGGCCCAGGCGTACTGACCAACATCTTCACCGCAACGCTGTAACGCCCCTCAAGGCGCACTAGGTCGCTAGTGCGCCTTTTCAACTGGCTCTGCCTGCGGGTTGCCCTCCAGGCCTTCCAAGCCTACTCAACCACCACATATGGCGAACAGTGAAATGGCAGCTTCGAAAGCGACGCTCAAAGGGGATAGAACATCCACCCCTCAAAAAAAACTCAATGTCAGGGCTATCGACCCCGACTCAAAAGTATTCTTTTGCTCCGACGGGAATGAACATTACCTCGGGGCATGTTTTGTATCTGACGCCCTGACAGGCGCCAGCTCCTCGACCGTCGACAAGCTTCAGTCTGCCCTGAGCATGAACTTCGCGGCAGGCACCTACATTCAGATCGCAATGCTTGAAAGCCCCGATGTCGGCGAATACATCGATGCCTATTTGAACAGCAAGCCAGCGCTGAACCCGATTCTCAAGGCTCTCTCACGCCAGCACGCCAACCTGATTAACGGTGGCGTTGATAATCCGCTGGTTCAGCGGAGTGGTGTGATGCTGAATCGTCAGCGCGTCATCGTGACCGTGAAGTTCCCTTGCCGCACCGATAGCCCCGATGACGCAGACATCGCGGCGACGAAAGAATCGGCCGACCGGGTCACGGAAGCGCTCAAAGCAGCGTCGCTGAATCTGTTCCAGCTCGATGCAGTTGGCTATCTGGTGCTCATGCGAATCCTCACGAAGCTGTGGGATGCTCCTCGGTCGCACTACGATGAAGATCAACTGATCAAGGACCAGGTCTACTACCCTGGCGACTCCATCAACTACGATGACCCGTCGACCATCAATTTCAATGACGGCGCCCACTATGCGAAAGCGCTGAGTGTCAAACACTTCCCTCAGAAAACCAGCCTCGCAATCATGAACCACATGATCGGCGACCCGAACGGGCTTTCGAACCAGATCACCGACCCGTACTACATGGTGCTGACCATCCACTACCCTGACCAGGTCGTGAAGAAGGACGAAGTCAAGCAAACGTCCTCGATCATCAACCACCAGGTCTTTGGGCCCACAGCTCACCTGATACCCATCCTCAGCTACAAGAAAAAGGGCATCGACACCCTGGTTCATGAGATCGACGGCAAGGGTGCGATCATCGTTGAGGTGAACTTTACGATTTTCCTTTTCTCGCGTGACAAGCAGCGCCTGAACAAGTTGTCCGCGGGCCTGCAGGCTTACTACACCTCTCTGGCTTTCGAGCTCCGGGAAGACAGGCGCATCCTTGAAGCTCTCTGGAACAACCTGCTGCCACTCAATACGTCCAATGAAGGCGTCAAGAACCTCTATCGCTTCCATACGATGGCAGTGCGACATGCCTGTCAGTTCCTACCGATACTCGGCGAATGGACAGGTAGCGGCATGGGTGGGGCAATGCTGCTGCTCACGCGCCGTGGCCAGCCTGCTTTGGTTGATCTGTACGAGTCGAGTACCAACTACAGCGGGATCATTTTTGCTGAGGCCGGCGCTGGCAAGTCGTTCTTCACACAGAAAATCGCCGCCGACTACCTCGCTGCAGGCGCAAAATTGTGGGTGATCGACGCCGGCCGGAGTTACCTGAAGCTGTGCAAGATGGTTGGTGGCGAATTCATCGAGTTCAAGCCTGAGTCGGATGTATGCCTGAACCCGTTCACGCATGTTGAAGACTTGCACGAGGAAATGGACATCCTCAAAGCCACCATCGCCAAAATGGCCGCACCGGAGGACACGCTTAACGATTACCAGCTGTCCCGTGTCGAGCAGGCCATTACCAGTACCTGGGAGAAGTTCGGCAACGCCGCAAATATCACCGCTGTTGCAGACTGGTTCATCAATCAATCGGATGACGAAGAGTGCCGGCGCTTGGGCCGCCAGCTGTTCCCGTTTGCCGGTGGTCAGTACACCAAATGGTTCGATGGTGAGAACAACCTGGACATGAGCAACGCGTTCATCTGCATGGAGCTGAGCGATCTGAAGGGGCGCCCAGCTCTTCAGCAGGTGGTCCTCCTGCAGTTGATCTCGCGCATCAACCACGACATGTACAAGGCGCAGCTGGGTGAGCGAGGCCGGAAGAAAATCCTCATCGTCGATGAGGCCTGGGAGATGCTCGACGATCCAATGATGGCCAAGGCCATGGTTGCTGCTTACCGCAAAGCGCGGAAAGAAGATGGTGCGGTGCTGGTAGTAACGCAGGCTATTGGCGACGTCTATGCGTCGAAAAACACCGAGGCAATCGCCGCAAACTCGGCCTGGCAGTTCATCCTGCAGCAGAAGTCCGAATCGATCGACTCGGCCATCGACAGCAAGCAGTTCAAGATCGAACCTTACGGGGCTCACATGCTGAAGACGGTACACACCATGCCCGGCAAGTACAGCGAGATTATGGTCAAGCGTAGCGAAACCGATTGGGGCATCGTGCGCCTTGTTGTGGATGAGTTCCACAACGTGACGTTCTCCTCGAAAGGGGCAGCCCGCAACGAGATTCTTGATGATCTTGACCGTGGGGTCGATGCGGTAGAGGCAGTGAACAATTACATGGCCCGCCAGAGCTCTGCGGCGTAATCAGGCCAGCAAGCAGTCAGCACCTGCACCATCACCACCACTGCAATAAAAAGCCCGGCCATGCGCCGGGCTTTTTATTGCGGCAAACTGATACTGTGGTCGTAGTGCTACGTGTTATGATTGCAAAAATAACTGCGCATTGAGCGCTACCTCTTTCCACCGCTACTAGGGAACGCCACGATGACTGATACAGCGAATAGCCAACAACAACAGCCAGGGGAGCAAATCCGCCCTGATGATGACCAGGTAAGGACTAAGCCAGCACAGGGTGGCAAAGCCCAGCAAGCACCTGCAGGGGTTTCCTTTCTGACATGCGCCTTCGTGGCTCTCGCTGTATCCGGCTTCACCAGCTTCATGGCTTATCACTTCGCCGGGCAGAACCTCAGTTCGGGAGCACAGGTAGTGCTGGTTGATGGCACCAAGCTCGCCAATGCGCAGATGAAGCGTACTCTCGATAAGGCCGGCTTAAGCCCTGAGCAAGCGCAAGCCGACGGCCTTGCATTCGTGACAGAACTTCAAAATGTACTGAAGGGGTACACAGATTCAGGGGTGCTGGTGATCAACTCATCGGTAGCCCTAAACGCACCCGCGGGGCTGAACGTTACCGGCCAGGTTGCACAGCACCTTGGCCTTGAGCTGGAGTGATCGCATGAACTCTAAAGCACTGGCGTCTCGACTGGTGTCCCCGCTCAAAACCCTTCGGACAGACAAAGCACGGCTTCGATTTCTTCGAAACTCGCTCATAGGTATCGCCGCTGCGTTCATCGTTGCAATTGCGGCCGTTACGACGTTTCGCCAGGACTACCGGATCGGTGTTGATCTTGCGTCAGTCCGTTGCCTGCCCTGGCGCCTGTACATGATCACTTATGGCCAGCCTGCTGACCTCAAACGGGGTGATTTCGTCGCATTCGTGCCGAAAGGCGGCCTCATGGGCGAGCACTTCGAAGGGAAGACCGTTGGAAAGATGGTCGCAGGCCTCCCGGGTGACAAGCTGGTCGTGAAGAACAACGTCGCCTACATCGGCGATCGACTGATCGGTGAGCTGGACCTTATCGAAAAGCTGGGCAAGAAGTCCGGCGATTTCGACCGTGTCATGACAGTACCGGCCGGCAAGATTCTGGTCATTGGGACTGAGCCAAGGAGCTATGACGGCCGCTACTGGGGCTTCCTAGATTCGAAGCTGATCATTGGCAAGGTAGGGCCCATCATCTGATGAAAGCTCCATTCGAACGACTCAAGCGTATGCGTACGCGTGAAGGATTACTAAAAAACATTCTAGTATCGGCGCTATTGTCTATCGCCGCCTTGCCCAGTGTTGTCTATGCGGATGTCGACAGCGGATCTCCGAGGTTCATCGAGCGCAAAGCTGAGGGGTGGTTTTTCTACAAAGATCCAAAAGAGACTGCACCGCCTCCGCCATTAATCCGTCAAGAGCCCAAAGCTCCCAGCGAAAAACCTGACTCCAAAGAACCGACAGTTCACCCGTTTTCTGTTTCGTGGCTGCGCGAAAACATGCCGAAGCTGTTGGACGCCGCGATCGACGACCCTAGCAAGGAAAACGTTGAGGCGTATCTCTACGCGCAGCGCGTGGCCATGGACAAGTCCCAGCGCTATGCAGAGATGACAACCCGTGTTGTGGCCGCCGATCCATTCCTGGACGAGAACAACCGAGTCCCTATCGCAACTTACACGAAACCATTCTTCCTGAGGAATGCTCAGGCCGGTGTAACTGAGGCACTAAAACATGTCGCGACCGTGGGCGGCTTGTGGGTTTTCTTCGATTCGAAGTGTGAATTCTGCCGACCTCAAGTGAACACCGTTCAGAAACTGGCCAAGGAGTATGGATTTGTCACGAAATTCATTTCCATGGATGGCAAACCTCTACCGAATGTAACGGAATTTGAGAAAAACACCGGGCAAGCGAGCATTCTGAACCTGCGCATCACGCCAACTACAGTTCTCGTTGTTCCTCCGAACAACTACTACATCGTATCGCAAGGGATGATGGCCCAAGACCAGCTCGCAGAGCGGATCATCATTGCAGCTGACAGCAACAATCTATTGCCGAAAGACATTGCACAGAAAATCAATACATATGATCGAGGCGTCTTGACCAACGAAGACACTCAAAAGGGTGCGAGTGATGATCCAAAGCAGTGGGTTAAATACCTGAAGGACAAACTGGAAGGCCGCTACGAAGGGGGGCAACAATAATGCGGAATATATTGAAACAGCTGGTATCGTTATTACTGGTGGCAACACTTACCATGGTTTCAGCACCTGCATCAGCTGGACTTGCTGATGCGCTTGACGGCATGTTCATGTCGAACAGCACCAGCGCGGGCGCCTTCACAAGCCAAAGCCGCGGCGGCATGGTAGGCGGTGGCGCAGCCCTTCGAAGCCCGGTTCGTAACATTAACCTGGTTGCTTTCGACCCGCCTCGATTCTCGGCCGGTTGCGGCGGGATTGATATGTTCGCGGGGTCATTCTCGTTCATCAACGCAGACGCCCTGGTTGCATTGTTCCGCCAAATCGCAGCGAACGCTGTTGGGGTTGCGTTCAAAGCCGCCATTGACGCTATCAACCCGGCTCTGGGCAAGCTGATGCAGGACTTCCAGAATAAGCTGCAAGCCCTGAACCAGATGATGAAGAACACATGCGCTGTGGCGAACTCCATCGTCAAGTCGTTCACAGATCCATCAGCTCGAAAAGAGATGGTTGACCAGGCATCGACGGCGGCCTCGGCAGCAACTGGCTCCTTCTCTGATCTGTTCGCTGGTTTGACAGATCTATTCAGCTCTCCGAACAGCAGTTCTGACAAAGGCACCAATGACGGAAGCTGCGAGGAGTGCGGCAACCCTGTTTGGAAAGCCCTTACCGACACCTCATCAGGCCAATACCTGGGTAACCCCGACACTGGCGAAGCTGACAGCAATCTCGCTAACGAAGTTGTGATGAGCATGATTGGCGCAGTAGTTATGACTGCGCCGGACAGCTCCTCGAAAAACTCTGACGGTTCTGAAAAGCCTAAGGTTGGTCAAATTTATAGCCCAACCTTGACACTGATGAATTTCAAAAACGGCTCAAGCTCCAACAGTACGCCGCTTAAACTCCTGCATTGCGACAACGGGTACGACCGCAACAAGTGCACTAGCATCAACCCCAATAAGACATTGAGCTTTGATGGCACCTTGGGCTACACCAACAAAATGCTGTTCGGCTACGCACAAGGCGCGACAAGTGGTATAGCTAGCACTTCGATTGTAGGCAAGCTTACAAACTGCACCAGTAACTCTTGCGACTTCACTGCAGCACAAAAACAGTTCATCAACTCTGTCAAAACACCTGCGCTTGCCTTGATTAGAAAGGTACAGCAATTCCCTGGGGCAATTCAGGGTGTTGCGGAACAAATGGCGCCAATCATCGCAAATGAACTGGCCCTGAAATATGGTGAGGCTGCTCTGTATGCAGCGAACCAGACATTCAACGGAGTTAAAGGCATCAAACCTGACTTTGTTGACCAGAACATTAACAAGCTCGTTCAGGAGCTCGCAGCCATCAGGGCGGAGGACGCAAACTTCCAACCAAGGGTTGTTGCTACCGAGCAGTGGATTAAGATGATTTTAACCAGCAACCCAGCGATCTTTGTTAAGCCGGGCCTCTAGGGATATATTATGGACTTCACTGTATTTGTACTAGGTGATGTTTCGACTTTTTACAATACGCTCAACAGCGTAGCGATGATATTCAACGCCAAGGGTTTCATGACTGGCGTGTACCTCGTTGGTGGGTTCATTGCGCTGATCTCAGGAATTATGTTTGTAATTCAGAAAGGCGCTTCGGAACAGTTCATCCCTGCAAACGGACCTGTGGGTGGCCTGTTTGGCTTCGCCATGATGGTTGCGTGTTGCACCATTAAGGCCGATGTGAAGATCGAGGATATCTACACAGGGACGGTCAACAAGGTTGATAACGTCCCCCTTGTAATCGCGGCACCAGCCAGCTTGTTCACAACGACAATGTACGGACTGTTTGAAAAAATCAACACAGCCTACCAAAGCACCTCAGGGAGTTACATGGCCGTCACTCAGAATGGCTTTGTCACTCCGTTGAAACTGCTTCTTACACTGCGCAAGGGTGTGGAGAATGTTGACCCGTACCTTGTGGCCAGCTTGAAACAATACATTATCGACTGTGTTCCTGGCTCAACGACATTCAGCATTGCGGATTTCCAAAAATCCACAAATATTGTTTCTTATGTATTAGGCCATTCCCGCGGCACGGGCCTTACCACCTATTGGGATAACGTCAATATTGGAGGCTCCGCTCTTTCTTGCCAGGAAGCACAGACCAAGATAGCACTCAAGGTTGATGCGTTCCCATCCTCCGCAGCCGCGAAACAAATGATCAATGCCGGCATGAAGGTTAAGAGCCCTTCGGGCAGTGCTTACACGCCTGACGATGTTAGTGCTGCAATTACCAACCTGGTGCCTTCGCTGTGGTCTGCCGCTCAAAGCGCTGATGATTTCATGGTGAACGCGCTGTTCTACAACTCTGTAGTAGGGACATACAACTGTCTAGATAGCGTTTCCGATCAAAACAGCTTCAATCTTTGTATGACATCGTTGACTCAGCAAGACGAGCAGTTCCGCTCCGATGCTGCGGCGTCTGGCAGTTTCTTTGCAAAGATCATGACACCGACAATGGTCTTCCTTCAGATTCTCTTCTTCGGCTTCGCGCCCATCGTCATCATTTACAGCCTGTTTAAAGGGGCTGGATCGCTGATGATGTATGTAAAGTTTCTGGGGTTCGGGATATGGACTACTTCCTGGCTGCCATTTTCCGCTGTGATTCAGATGTACATCCAAAACGATGTCGCAGAGAAACTGACTGAGTTCACAGAAGCTGGCCTAGTACCGAGCAACATGAAGGCGGTCTATTACGATGTTCTTGCAACTAGGCTGGGTATCGCATCGGATATGCTGGCCGCCACACCACTCATTTCTGCAGCAATGCTTGGCTTGACTGCTTACGGCATGGTAAGCCTTGCCAGCCGCTGGTCGGGGCGCGACCACAATGACGAGAAACTTCAGTCTCCTGATCTTGTAAAAAATGGGGCACATGTCGATGTGGCAAGCCGTAACCAGTACCAGTCAGAACATTCCGGCAGTGTAAATAACGGTCTGTCACTCAATGGCGCCAACTGGAACACGGCGGATCTAAAAAACACGCTAAGCACTTCCACCCAGAGTGCCTTCGGTTCCGACCATTCTAAGCGCAGCGAGAGCTCCTCAGCTGTCGAGGCCTCACTGCGCCAAATGTCCTCCTACAAATCCGGTGACAGCTGGACAGATCAGCGCATGCAATCGCTCGATCGCCAGCACAGCAATATTTCCCAGCAGGCGATGAAGCTGGGGGATAGCATTGGTCAGGCCTTGGGGTTCACTGGGAAGGAGATGAATTCCTTCAAAGAGGCGTTCGACGCGAAGGTGGGTTTCAGCGGTATCTTCGGCGGTGTTTCTGCTGGCATTCAGAACGCCACTGGGAAAGATATGACCAAGTCTCAGGCCTCAACCATTGCATCCCAGTTTGGTTCAGAGATCTCCAAAAATGAAAGTGACATGTCCGGGTGGAAGGCCTCAGTTGCTGATACGTTCTCTCATAGCACTGGCAGAGAAGCCGCAACTGAAAACGCCTTGGGTCGACGTCTGAGTGCAACCACCGCCGACACCCAATCGTCGTTCAATCGCTTCCAGCAAGCTACATCAGCGGAGGCCGGCGTTTCCGCAAACGCGAAGATCAGTGAGGAGACCACCGGCGGGAATCTCACCCGATCGCAGCAGGGGATGCAGGCGCTCAATCAGGCAATCGCCGGGCTCAGCGATTCGCAGCGCAGTGAATTCAACAAGAAATTCCCCGAGCTTGAAACCCGCTATGCCCAGCAATCCACTGGCATGGTTGGCGCTCGTGAGTCAGCCCAGCTGTGGGCCCTCAAGTCCATTGGGGCGGACACAGAGTTCGCGAATGTCATTTCGGCTATGACTGGAAACGTTGTGGGTGGGCCGAGCGAAGGTGATGCGGCCAAATTCCAAGGCGTAGGTGGGCGAGCAGCCCAGGTCAGTGACAACCCAGCCGGTCAGGTTTCTCGCGCTAACATCGGCAACCCGTCGACCAATGTTCCCGGGGTCAATCCGAATCAGGTCGGCCCTACTGGTGCTCCACAACCACAAGAGCTCAGGGAAGTCGCATCTGGAATGGATCCATACCGTTCCTACGAGGACCGCGAGACCTATGTATCGTCGCAAATGCCAAGCAGCCATGCCAAAGCTCAAGAGCAGATGCGGGCGGGTAAAACAGCACTCGAAAATGCGGACACTACCCTTTCCCCTGAGCAGATCCGCGACACAATGTCGGTCAAGCCAATCACGAACACCATGGTCGGCGTAGGCCAGGCCGAGCAGCAATGGGAGCAAGAAAACCCTAAAACTGCGATGGCCGTTACGGCAGCGACTATGTTTGTGCCAGGCGCAGGATGGGGTGGAGCAGCTATCAAAGGGACTCAAGCGACAAGAGCGGTTCTGGCAGCACGCAGCGCTGAAACTGCCTTGAAAGCAGCTGAAGCCGGTACCGAAGTTGCTCAGGCTGCACGCGTGGTCAATGCAGCTGGGCACGAGGTACCTGCGCTGCTTCGTGGCCAAGGCCAGGCTTCGCGGGTCGTGAACGCCGAACATGTGGCAGAAGCTGCTGAAACTGCGAAAGCCGCTGCAGCTACTGCGAAGACTGCTGGCCGCGAGGCCGCAGCCGCCACCAAGCTTGCTGGCAACGTTTCGGTTGTTCCAGGGATGATGATCGCTTCCGATCACATGGCAGACAACTACAATGCTGATGTGGCCGCCAACGGCAAGCCTGAGCGCTTTGAGCCCGGCTCAAGTGTGCGCTCAATGCTCCAGAGTGATGGCGCCACACCTGGCCCTCAAGCACAGAGTGGTCAGCCGCTTGTGACCCCAATGCCGGCGCGCGCCGACGCTCTTGCTCCCCTGGGCGGACACGCAGGCAACTTGATGGCTGCCCCGGGCGAAAATACGCAAGCTGCAGCCCATGGCCAGCCACTGGTCACACCAATTAATGCAAACGCTGAAGCGCCTGCCCCAGCACCAGCTCCAATACGACAGGAGGCGCCCCATGCACAGAGCAGTCAGCCTGTAGCAGCGGCAGCGCTCGCCGGGGGGGAGGGCAACGCACCGATCCGCCAAGACGCTGCACCTGTTCAAGCCAGCCAGCCCGTGGCGGCCGCAGCGCTGACCAGCGCCGAGGCACAGGCACCAATCCGTCAGGACGCTGCACCTGTACAAGCCAGCCAGCCCGTCGCGGCCGCAGCGCTGACCGGCGTCGAGGCTGCACCGATCACAGGTCACGCAGGGGAGCTTAGAGCGGCCCCAGGTGAGGGGCTCATGACCGCGGGGACTAGTCAGAACCTGATGGAGCCCATTGGTCACGCGTCCACCGCCGCTCACACCGGTCAACTCCATATGGGTTCGCAACCAGCCATGGCCGAGTCCCACACTGAACTACAAGCGGGCGAAATGATGACGGCATCGGGTGCTGGTTTGATGACTGCTGGTGCCCAATCGCAGGCTAGCGCTGGGCTCTCAGCAGGTGAGCCACAACTGTCCGGCTCAGATAATGGGTCAGGTAGCCCATACGGTGAAGGCATGATGGGAGCTGCGGATGCTTACGAGTCGCCGTTCAGTGGAGGAGGGAAGCCGGCACCCGTTACGCGAGTGATGACCCTGGAAAACACCGTTGTTACCCCGGAAGACAAGGGTGATGACGACGCCAAGCCGCCGACGACGAGAGGGGGCAAAAGCTAACTACAGCTGAAAAAGAAAGCCCGACTATGCCGGGCTTTCTTTTTTGTAACGCTGCCCGCCTTCGGACTGTACAGCTCTTCTTTGTAGATAGGATCCCTGGCACCGGGCTGGCCGCCAAAATGCAAAACCCCCGTGGGTACGGGGGTTTCCTGTTTTGACAATCTTTCCTGGCAGAACCAACCGTGGGCTGGGTTATTGCTCCAGCATCACCTTGGAAATCATGCCGTTGGCCAGGTTCATGTAGAGCGCACTATCGCCGGAAACATCGTCAGGTGTGATCACGTACTTCCCATTGATGACCATGGAAGGTGTGGCATCAACTCCATATGTGAGGAGCTTGGCAAAAGCCTTCTCCAGCCGCTGCTGAGTGACGTTGTGCCAGGCTTCGTTGAACCCCTGAACGTTCGAGATCGCTACAGCTTTCGTCCATGTATCAGGGCTCTCCATCGGCATGCCATTCTGCTGGATCAACGTATAGGCCGCCGACATGAATGCGTCGAGTCGGGCTGGATCTGCATCCTGGACAGCAAAAAATGCACGAGCAGCAATGTAATTGGCTTTGTCGGGGACCGCTACGGGAAGGAACTCAGCGGACCAGCCAGGCGGCATCGTTTTGGCCCACCGAGCCAAGGTCTGATCGTATGAAGCACAGACTGGACACGCAAAGGAAAAGAACACGATGACCTTGTGACTGTCTTCAGCCTGGGCCGCAACCTCTCTATACGGCAGCGACGGCAGCGACTCCTGTGCTAAGGAGAGGACTGGAGTTGCCAGCAGGGCTGCCATAGCCATCCGCGCAATAAACTTCTTCATATAAACTTTCCTTGCTGATGAGGTTCTGCTCGATGAGCATGTCGAAGATTGACTCTTGATTTCGCTCAGTGCGCCACAGCTCGACAGTATCCTTCAGTGCCCTGAAGTTGATTTTCCGGGTCGCGGCCAACTCATTCAAAAATTCCACCGCCCCCTCGGTGTAACCAAGAGCGTTCACCACGTCATCTTGTGACACAAGCGCCAGATCAATGAGGGCTTGCCCGAACTTTTTGACCTTGCCTTCAATCGTACACCGCAGCTGAAGTTCAGCTGCCTGATTTGCCTGCGTAAAGGTAATGAGGCCCTGAGCGATTAGAACATCACCGATGCGCCTAACCGCTGGCTTCACAGAATCATCTTTAATTAAGGTCCGTACCCGTCCCAAGGTTGTCAAGCCATCAGTTACCATCCGCACAGCGGATTGGCCTAATGTGTCGAATTGGCTCTGCCGTGCAGCAGCGTTCAACACAGCCATCTCTCCACCGCCACCGATAATGGCTGCACGCACTGATCTGTCTGATCTAATAAGCTCAATGATGGGGCATTTACCTGAAAACGAATCTTTCGAAGGCGCAAATGGAATATTGCCTGTGACAGGCGGCAGCCCATTCTTTTTCAACCACATGCGCTCTACGTCATTAATAGGTAGCCATTCGTGTTCTATATCAGTCCGAAGAGTCTGCACAAGTCGCTGAGCAATCACACCAATGAGTACAGACGCAAGTGTTTGGGCATCGACCCCAAGATCAACGATGCGAGGTACAGCTTGTGCTGCACTATTGGAGTGCAATGTGGCAAAGACCAAGTGGCCGGTGTTTGCAGCCTGAATGGCAATCTGTGCGGTTTCCTGGTCACGAATCTCACCAATCAGAATAACGTCCGGATCCTGACGCAACAGGGCCCGTAGACCCAATGCGAAACTGAGCTGGGGCGTTACGTTGATTTGGACAAAGCCCTTAACTACATACTCAACCGGATGCTCGATAGTACAGATGTTGAGCGTACCGTCGTTGATGGCATTGAGTGCTGCGTACAGTGTCGTGGTTTTACCTGAGCCGGTTGGGCCGGTGACAAGGATCAGCCCTTGAGGTTCGTTGATCATCTCGCGGAATGCGTGCTCGACCAGAGGCGGCATTCGAATTCGGTCAAGGCTCATCGACGCGTTTTCTTGGTCGAGCAACCGGCATACGATTTTTTGCCCATTGTGACTTGGAACCAAGCTCACACGGACCTCCAACTCCAGTCCCGGGTATCGCAATCCGATACGACCATCGAGGGGGATTTGATGCTGCGAGAGGTCCATGGTGGCCCGCGATCGAATTTTCGTATCGATCATTTTTCCCATAGCAGGCTCTACAGTTTCAAAATGCCTCAGCTGACCGTCTTGCCGTAGCTGAATATGCACGTGACCTTGAACCCACTGGAAGTGAATGTCCGGGACTTTATTCTCGGCGGCCATCCTGAACAAGTCGTTCAAATAGGTTGCCGCCGGTTTATCTGCCGGGGAGTTGTAAATAAAAAGATCTGGTTCCTTTGCCACAGTCAGCTCCTATTTAGCCTGGCCGGTAGTGCAGTTGAGTTCTGGGCCATAGAACAAGCGCGAAATGAAACTTTGCACGGATTTATCAGCCGCAATGCTCCAAATCAACAAGTCAATACGCGAATCTGTACTAAGGTAGTTCGTACCTGCCCAACGAACTGCATCAAAAACAACTCGGACCGGTAAAGCGCCACGCTCGACGCGTTCACACGGTTCCTCCGGGGATACCGTGTACAAAATCCAGCCAAATAGAAGAACAGCAAAAAAACTGCTGAATAGCTGTTTCATTTACAAACCACCGTAGTTATTCATGACTTTCTGAATGTAAATCCGCTGACTTTTCTCATTAGGGCTGTTGTATGCGCCAACCGCTTTCCAAACATGGCCGTGTGAAGCGATGTTACTTGCTAGGATCCAGGCGCCGACATTCGCGCTAACACAGCGATCTAACAGCTCCTTCTCACCAATACCGTATTTCGATAGCTTTGGAAGCCAAGAGGAATTGATCTGCATCAATCCGATATCCCAGGTCCCATCGCTATTTTTTTGGCTCACTACGTCTGCTTTGCCCGGTCGGTTCTCGGTGACCTGAATGGCGCGGAGTAGCTTCTCGCTGACCCTATATCGCGCAGCCGCCTCGGCGAAGCAGTCCGCGTGGGAGGTCGTAGGAAGCCAGGCCAATGCACCTATCAGGAGAAAAGGGAGGGATAGTTTTTTCATGCGCTAGAGAATACATTACGCGTACCAATAAACAAGGTGTATCCGCTAATGCATTCACTGAATCGACTGCCGATCCTGTTGGCGCTCCCTCTAGCGTTCGTGAGCCTCACCTGTGCTGCAAGCAGCGCCCAAGACACGTCAGCAGCTGCATACTTCAGCAACGAAGCAGCAGCAGGGGGCGCCGACCTCCCAGACATCTCCACTGCTATGAAGGGCCTCCTTTCAACCGCCCGGGAGGGTGGCGAAGTACTTCGGACTTGGGCAGCCTACAAAGCTGGGGACAAAGCTGCACTGCCGAAGCTCTTCGAGCTCGCCCAAGGCGGGAATAGCCGAGCACAGAACGTAGTGGGCTATCTGCTGGATCACGGTGAAGGGGTCAAAAAAGACAGCGCCGCCGCTGCAGCATATTTCTCTGCCGCCAGCTCTGACTACCCCCTTGCTCGGTACAACCTGGCAGTACTTACTTTGCTTGGCCGCGGTGTACCGAAGGACGAGACCAAGGCGATGGAGATGTTTGAGTCGTCAGTAAAGGACGCGTCTGTCGATCTTGCAGCTGTCCGCCTGTCGCTCTACTACCTCAACAAAGGCGACCATGACAAAGCCTGGACATGGGCAAATGAGGGCGCCAACCGTGGCAACGTGACAGCCTACTACCTACTTGGGCGGATGCTCTACGAACGCGGGGGGTACCAAGAGGCATACAACTGGCTGACGAAGGCAGCGCAAGCAAGCGAACCGAATGCACCCGCCATCCTCTCTGCGATGTACAAAAATGGCCAGGGGATGAATCAAAACGTGAAGATGGCCGCATCCTGGTGGATGATCTACGTCGGTCTGAACAAGGGAAAACCGGGCATGAACTCAGCGGGAATGTCGTCCTTCGGACTGACCGCCAAAGAACAGAATGACGCAACCAGCTTCGCAACCAACTGGCTATTGACACACAAACACATGAAGCGTCCTGACTACGACGCCACGCTGCTCCAGGCCAACAGAAACGACAAGTCGTGAGTCCATACGTACAGAGCTGTAGATAGCAGACCTAGCCCCACTATCGGCCACGAGATGAGGGCTATCCGCCAGTCTGCCCTCGATGGCCAGCAGTGCAAGACAATGGGACCTGCGAGAATCCACCAGGCCAGGTCCTCAAAAGCCAGTCCCCCTACCTGATTCGTGGTGCGCCATGAGGCGAGCGCATAGAGGACTGGCAGAGCTAACAAGGGTGCAAGAGCGGTAGCCCAAGCATTCGCCCATGTCAGGCGCTCGAACTCCACGGACCCAAGGATAATTTGATTTCCTTCTCGCCGAGGTATCAGGGTCATTCCAATGGGCCTAGCCCTTGTGAGGTAGCCCACCGCGAAATGGAAGAGTTCATGGCTGAAAACACCAACCGCCCTGAGCAGAGACGCTGCAAGGGATCGAGGTGGCAGCATTCGCACGACAAATGCCATCACAAGCATTGGCACCAGGTAACCCCCAGGGCTTGCCAGCAAAAAATTCTCCAGAGCACTGTATCGCTCCATAACCATCCATCATCCCTCGCGCTAATGAAATCCCATGAAAAGCGCTTTCAATACTGACAGTATTATGCTTATGTGTCATGCGCAGACGATGTACGCAACCATGTGTCATGCGATCGGCGTTTCTAAATTTCGACAATGCTCAGGCCGATCTGACATTGAATCAAGTGCGGTACATGAAGAGGCCAAGCAATCTCAACCGGGCCGTGGGCAGGGGTAGCGGATTGGTACGAGATGGCCTGTTGGGTCCGCATTGTCGCAGTCATGCTGGAAAGGAAGTCCTCACCATCCAGCATCCGATAGCAAGGTGAATGGGATGAAAAAAGGAAAACAACGGGTGCTAACTCTGGCGGGGTTATTGGCCGTAGCCGTTGGTGCTTTAGCCGACCCGCACTCGGAAGGTACCGAACTTGGAAAATCAACTTTAGGTAAACTCTCCTCTAATGTGACTTCAGCTAACGCTAAATCGATGCCTTTTTACACTGACACACCATCGCAATCCTCTCAATTTGGCAGCAGCTCACTTTTCACTGTTGGTACAAGCCGCATCAATAGTTGTAAAACTGAAGCTGACGGCCCTGATGCGATCGCGAATCAAGAGTGTGATGCAGTAAACTTCCTAGCAAAGAACCCATATGAACGCGTTAAAGTTGATGTCGACGAAAATGATCCGATAATCAGTGGCATTGGCGAAATCATCAATAATGCAAAACCCGATGAGATCACTGAGAGCTGCGGCACGAAGACGACTACTACGCCAGACATTTACTCAACAGAAGTGTGCAACGAGTACAACCTCAGCGATCAAAAAATCTGTTCAATGGGCCAGGTTGTGGACGTTGACACAAAGGCCAACTTCCAATGCAATGTCACCCAGAACGCACTAGAAACGGTATCGTGCGACAAGTACCTTGTGCTGTCCTGCCAACCCCCAATCGCAGGCTGCACAGGATCAGGCATCGCCGTAAACTCCGCAACGATCAGTAATGGCGCCTATCAGTTTACTCTGGTCGGCTCTGCCCTGACGATCGTCAATAACGTCACGGCCATCAATGAAGTGACAGAAGCAGACTTTAACTTTTCCATCGCAGGGCTTGACCGTGTCGATGAGTTCTTCATCAACGCCATACATTCCGACAACTATGTAGGCATTGCAGTCAATGGCATCTTTATTGGTGTACACGGCCGTGCATTTGGAGGCTGGAACGCGAATGCCACTAAGCTGGTTCAAGACACCAATTACAGCCCTCCTCATGCTCGGTGGAGTGACAATCCCGCCGACCACTACAAAGCAGAGACTGGCAATAATCTCAAAACAAGCGAGCATATCGACTTGATTCCATATTTGCGAGAAGGCTCGAACGTTATAAATATTAAAGTTCTCAATGGTAAAGGCCCAGGCTATGGGATGGTTTATATCACAGCGCACCAACAGTGCCCTCCAGAATGCGAGGAAACTTGGGTTGATCAGTGCTCATCGTATGAACAACGTTCGCTATAAACCCTCACCACTGAACTACCCCGCGTATCAGCGCATGTAACCCGACCAAACGTATGCTTATGAATCAGAAGCCCGCAGATCATCTGAACTGAGGGCTTCTTTGAGCGTAACCGGCGCCAGATCACTTGCGGATACGTTCCCGATGGCTAGTGGCGTTCAGCCGGCCTCCAATCTGCCAGATTGATTTCGATACCAAAGTGCCTTACATTTACGTGTAAAATACTGTCAGTATCCGGGAAGCCGAAATGCATTTCAGAGCCAAGCTGTTGTCCCTGTGCACCTCCTTCATCGTCCTCGCCGCCGCCCCATTCGCAGCGCACGCCGACACCTCAAAAGAAATTCTGATCGAAGCTGTGAAATCCGGACATGCATCCGCTGAGCTAACCGGTGACCAGGCTGACGTCTGGATGGCTCAAACCCATTCCCGTGAACCGATCATGGTGGAAGCCAAAGTCGTAGAGCAGTTGAAGCAGCCAGGCTGTGCTCGCGTAGCCATTCAGTTCACCCAGCAGATGGTACCGAAAGTCAATGGGGGGTCCGGACCACTTGAAGTTGGCTGGGGGATGAACGTCTGTGAGGACGGAGCGCCACCGGCAGACCCGAGTTTGTTCACTCAAGAACCGCAATCGGCGACCAAGGTCAACAAGGTCCAGTCCAAATGAAATCCAGAATCAATGGCCTGCTGACCTTGGCCGCGGCTCTCGTGCTGTCAACCACAGTTGTGGCTGATCCACACTCTGAGGGGACAGAGCTCGGCAAGGCAAACCTCAGTAAACTTTCCTCCAACGTGAGCTCATCCAATGCGAAGGCGATGCCTTTCTACACAGACACGCCATCGCAGTCTTCACAGTTCGGCAGCACATCACTATTCAACGTCGGTACCGCACGGATAAACACGTGCAAGACAGAGCCAGACGGCCCCGACCAGATCGCGAACCAAGAATGCGATGCTGTCAACTTCTTGGCAAAGAATCCCTACGAACGAGTCAAAGTTGATGTCGACGAGAACGACCCGATCATCAGCGGGATCGGTGAAATCATCAACAATGCCAAGCCAGGCGATATCACTGAAAACTGCGGTACCAAAACCACAACCACCCCGGACATCTACTCGACGGAGGTATGCAACGAGTACAACTTGAGCGAAGCAAAATATTGCTCAATGGGTCAAGTCGTTGATGTCGACACAAAGGCAAATTTTCAGTGCAATGTGACACACAACGCTATCGAGAACGTCACGTGTGACCGTTACCTCACCATGGCCTGCGAGCCGCCTATTGTAGGATGCGACAACGGAGGTATTGTGCCAGGAACCACACAATCCGACATGTACACTTCCTGGAAGCTGGCCAACTCTAACGGTACCTATGCGCTTCAGTTCGGCTCCATCGGTGACAACTACTGGCGCGATGGTATTTATCCGCGTTCGCTTGAGTTCGAAGTCAAAGACCCGACAATGCTCACCGAGTTTACGCTCGCATCCGTGTACTACGACGACTACATCCTGATCAAAATCAACGGTACTTATTTGTTCAGTGGTCCTTATGGCGGTACTGAGCTGTCCCTTTTCAGCAACGGCAAAGTTAACATCGGTGATGGAGTACAGCGCAACCGGGAGCTTGGTAAAAGCTGGGGGGCGAAACCAAACATCAATCTGATTCCTTACCTGGTGGCTGGTGTCAACAAGCTTGAAACGATCACAGCTGTAGGTGGCGGAGGCGAAACTTACATCACAATGTACGCTCGGATGCTGTGCAACGGCCCCTGCACCGAAACATGGACTGATCAATGTAGCGCGCTGAATGCTCGCGCTCAGTAGGGGTTATAACGGATGAGTATTAGAAACGTTTGGAAGAAACTGATTCCGCTAATGGTGTTAGTTTTTTTTGCAACCTTCTCCCATGCGGCTGACTGCCGTAAAACAGGGGAAACATGCGTAGAGGGCGCCGAAACCCGAAATATTGCGGGCAACTTAATCTACAAGGCTTGTTGGCGATATAGATCTACATACGAATGCGTGAAGCCTGACTCTGTTGATTATTGTGCCGCCATTTCGAAGGTCGCTGGCTGTTATCAAACCTCAACATCCTGCATTTCCACCGCTTGGAACGGCACGTGCCTGGTCGAGCAGCGAACTTATCGTTGCGACAATCCGGCCACACCAAAGCCGTCCGACACCATACAGTTGGACGACACCCATACGATTATCCGCGACGAGCTCGACACCAGCCAGTGCGACCCACTCGCTACAAACCCGCTGTGCTATATCGCGTCGCACACGTGCGTTGAGGGACCGGAAACCCGGGTCATCAACGGGTTGCCGGTCTATAAGGCATGCTGGAAATACAAGGACGACTATTCCTGCATCAACCCTGACAAAAAGAACGACTGCCAGCAATACGAGGACAAGGGCTGTAAGAAAATCGACCAGACGTGCATCGAGAGTACCGATCCGATCGGCTGCGTTATGTCCCAGATCACCTATAGTTGTATTACCAAAAAGGGTGAGACGACCACCACCGAGGATTGCAGCACGAAAGTCTCCTGCTACGAGGGTGTCTGCTGGGACACCAGCTATCCATCTGATAGCGATTTCGCCAAAGCTGTTGCAGCTAAAGAGGCAGCTCGTGAAGCCGGTGTGTATGGTTCGGACGGCGAACTGTTTGGCGGTGAAGATGAATCCTGCCGAAAAGGGTACGGTGGTATTAAAAACTGCTGCGGTAAAAGTAGCGGAGCTGAAACCAACTTCTCCATTATGGGCCAGGCAGTCTCTACTGTCGGAGGAGGCCTAGCTAGCTATGGCTCGAAATACATGTATGACTTTGCGTACAACAACGTCGAGTGGGTAAAACAAGGTGCTTCTGCTTTGGGGGCGGCGGCGCCATCTGCGCCAACACTTAGCTTCAGTGTCTACGGCTTGAGCTATGCCGTCGGTGGAACCATCCCTGCCACAGGTATGCTTGGTGGCCCTGTTTATGGCCTTGGCGGCGGCTTTTACTTCGACCCGTACAGCTTTGCGATTGCTGTCGCAATTCAAGTAGTAATGGAGCTCAAGTCCTGCGAGCCAGAGGAGCAGCAACTTGGGATGCATCGTGGCGCAAACCTGTGTCACCTGGTCGGTAGCTACTGCTCTAAAAAAGTCTTTGGTGCATGCCTCGAAACCACTGAGGCGTACTGCTGCTACAACTCTGTGCTTGCAAAAATCATCAACGAACAGGGCAAGCCACAGATAGGGAAGGGCTGGGGAACACCCGAAAGCCCTAGTTGTGGCGGATTTACAGTGGAGGAGTTCCAGCAAATTGACTTCTCAGCACTCGACCTCTCCGAGTTCGTAGATGATGTCATGAATGCAACCGTTCTTCCTGAGGTCAAAAACATTCAGGATGACATCTCACAAAAAGCCAGCGACAACACATACAACTAAAACGGAAACCCTCTAGAGCCCCGCAAATTAGCGGGGCTTTTTTTTGGCTGGGTGTGTCCGGGCAACCGATTAATACACGGCCTTGTGAAGGAAAAGAGAATGGGGCTTAAGAGATGATTTACACGGACCTATAACTGCCAATCAGTTTTTTTCGCCGCCGTTTACAAACCCGTGTGGCACATCCCGTGAGTGTAAAGCTAACCCAAGACCCATTCAGGATTGGATCACACCGTCTCGGCCGTCGCCGTCCTGTGCTCTTTCTAATTCGCACTATTAAAGCGAACAACTGACTTAAGGATAAAAATTATGAATAAAATTATCGCATCTCTGCTGATCGTCACTACTGCTGCAATGTCTGGTTGCGCCTCGAACATGACGAACCGGGATTACTCCCAAGCAACTGCCATGCAGAAGATGAAGGTTGAACTCGGTGTCGTCGACTCTGTTCGTGATGTCAAAATCAATGGGAAGCCCTCGCCAATCGGCGGCATGGCTGGTGGTGCCTTGGGCGCTATCGCCGGCAGCAATGGCGGTGGTGGTCTGGGACAACTGGCCGTGATGGTCGTCGCAGGTGCAGTTGGCGCCGCCATTGGTGCTGCGGTCGACAAAAAAGCCCACGATGCTGATGGGGTCGAGATCACCGTTAAAATGACCAGTGACGGTAGCTTGCAGGCGGTCACCCAGGCAAAAGATCCAGCTGAAACCTTCGCCCCTGGTGATTCGGTTCGCTTGATCACAGGCCAAACCGGCGACTCTCGGGTCAGCCACTAATGTTCCACCCAGCCCTAGACGACATCATTCGTCTAGGGCTTTTTTGTGCCGGCACCGGAACCAAGCGAGTGCTATTTGATTCTCTTGAGTTATAGTTACGCGTGACTATTCATATTCGATCATCAACCGCGAAATCAGATTATGCATGACATAGGCCGCCTCACACGCCTGGGGTTCACATCGCTGCCCGAGTGCCTTCTGACGGTACCGAAGGAATACAGGGATTTTCACGACCCCATTGTGGTGCTTCCCTTGCCTGACACTGGCGAAGCCTCGTACATGGCGCTCACCCTAATCGAGCGATCGATCTACGATCGCACCGGTGCGCCCTTGCAAGAGGCCAAAGGGGCGTTCCGCGGATTTGTCAAAGTGGTCGACGGGCGAGGTCAGCGTCTGCACATCAGCTTGATTGGTAAGCCTTCGATCGAACCCTGGATGGCGTACGACTTTGGCGCGACGGTGCACACCTACGGCGAGGTGGTCACCTATGAGGGCCGTCCCTCCATGTCCAACCCAATGGTCATACCCCCTGCGATGATTGGACGGGTGATGCCCGTCTATCAGGGAAAGCAGAATCAGGTGAGTGCTGAAGTTCTTGGTGAGGCCATCACCGCAGCGATGGCACACATCAACGAGGCAGCCTGCCTGCTCCTAGAACAGGCCCTGATGCACGAAGATGACTTCCGGAAGCTGACAGGCCTTGTCGACCCTGCTGACTTGCTGCGTAACCTGCACACGCCTTTGTCAGTGCGTGAGGGAGACGAGGCGGTGAGGATTGCCAAGGCCGTATGCATACAGGCGCTTGTTAATCGCGTTGAGGCTCATCGCAACCGACCAGCAGTGAAAGGAGCCCTCCTCCGAATCGACCGAGTCCAGGTTGCTGATTTAATCAGGCGTGCTCCTTTCTCGCCGTCTGCCGACCAGCTTCAAGCCATCGACGAGATCGTGTCAGACCTCAGGTCGCCCTATCCGATGCAGCGTGTCCTGTCGGGTGATGTCAGTACGGGCAAGTCATTCACGTTCATGGTTCCAGCTGCGGCAAGCTACCTCGCGGGGGCAAAGGTTGCCATCATCGCGCCCGGGCAAATCTTGGCGCAGCAACTGGCGGCCGAGTTGAGCAGCCTCTTCTACGAAATCCCCGTTGTCACTGTTGTCGGTCCGGTGGGCAAGACCAATATTGACCTGTCTGCGGGAATCGTTGTCGGCACCACTGCTGTGCTTTCTGCCGCCAAAAAAGCGGGGATAGTCTTCGACCTGGTCATCGCTGACGAGCAGCAACGATTCTCTGTGGCGCAACGGC
The DNA here is from genome assembly GCF_001753955.1 of Pseudomonas sp. NBRC 111139. NCBI lineage: Bacteria > Pseudomonadati > Pseudomonadota > Gammaproteobacteria > Pseudomonadales > Pseudomonadaceae > Pseudomonas > Pseudomonas sp. NBRC 111139. Next base: position 11,554 of record NZ_BCBP01000034.1, on the reverse strand, counting down.
AGAAGCTCATCGCGCCCCATACCAACTTCCTTGAATCAACGGCAACCGCGATTCCCAGAACGGTTGCACTGGTCAAGCTCGGAGGCCTGCCAATCTCAATTCTGAGGACCACGCCGGTACCGCGGGAGATCGTAACAAGGATCATCACGCACAACGCTAGGCAGAAGTTGCATGATCTCGTTATGCAGATCATCAAGCAGGGCGGACAAGCAGCGTTCGTCTATCCCGTCGTCAATGGTGAGGCTGAAACTCGCAATGCCGTGGAAGCCGCCTACGAGCGATTCAGGAGGAGCTTGGGAGACGACGTAGGCCGGGTCCATGGGGGAATGACGGATGACGAAAAGACTGACGTCATAAACAAGATGAAGGCCGGGCAACTGAAACTTTTGGTCGCCTCCACTGTGATCGAGGTAGGCGTTACCTTCCCCGGTCTGACTTTGCTAGTTGCAGTGAGCCCCGAGCACTTTGGTGTGGCTCAGTTGCACCAGCTCCGTGGTCGGGTAGCTCGTAAGGGGGGGCGTGGGTTTTTCATCATGTATCTGCCGAGCCCCATCAAACAGTCAGCGTCATCGCGCTTGCGACTTTTGACAGCCTGCAATGATGGGTTCGTGCTCGCCGAGAAAGATGCGGAGAGTCGCGGCTATGGTGATCTGAGCCTAGAGGGTGAAAAGCAATCTGGTGCCAATCGACCGTTGTTCTTCGGTTTACGGCTAAGTCATGGTGAAATCATGGCTGGCGCAGTCAAAGCGGGCCTCATACCGGCTCAGGAATAGGACAGGGGGACAAATTGGCCGCGAAATCAACACCGCTCGCTGTCAAGGTAGCGATTTACCAGCGACTACTCTCCGGGGACATAGCCCGCGACGTCGGCCGCATGTATGTCATCAGTATGCCAACCGTTTTGAAGTACGCTAATGATGCGGTTGCGGAGCTGCGCCTGCTTGAAGCGGTCGAGAGCTCTCCCATCCTGGTGGGCTTCTTAAGCCGCACCGTTAAAATCCAGTGCTACCAGTATGTGGATGACGAGGTAGTACGAGACCTGATGGCCCCGATCCTGGAGCCCTACCTGGGCCAGGCTGAGAAAATCAACTTCGCAAGCCGGGAGAGCGCTGATCAGCCATTGTCGACCCGCGTAAGCCGTACAACTGAAGAAGATTTTCAAGCGATCGTAGCTGAGATGTCGCAGTCATCCCACCCAGGCCTTACATCGTCGGCACTCCTACGTGACATTGTTGAGGACTACATTGCCCGGTACAAAGCCAACGGCCGGCCCCTACCACCCACCTTGGTCCACCAATCACAGACGCCGGCGCCAGTTGAGCCTGCAGCCCCAGCCCTCGATGGCAAAGCTCTCATGAAGGACCTGCAGTGCGCTCTTCGTGAGCAATTGCAAAAGCATGGTATCGAACTGCCACAGGGTGACGATTGATTTTCTAATCACGTGTCAAGCATTCCCCTTCGTAAGGCAAAGGCATCGCCGATGCCGTCACTCAATAGAAGGGGATATCCATGGGTCTCGCTCAAGCGCAGCTTCCTGCAACGTCCAAAGTCTCGATGCGTCACATTTACCTCTATACCCATCTGCTGATCGCGGAAGCGAACAAGCTGGGGCGACGGGTGCGTGTCATCTGGGCCAACATTAAAACTGCTTCGATTGGCCCGGATCAAAAGGTTGCTGGTGGGTTACTTCTGACCTTGCCTCTGACCGCTGCCATGGGTACTGATGAAGATCTCGAATTGATCCAAGGTCTACTCGACCATGAAATTCTCTGCCACGGCCTGCACACGGACTTTTCTGTTTTGATGAAGCCAGATATCTCCGGAACACTGCTGAACGTTCTAGAGGATCCCCGCGGCGAGCTATTGGCAAAGCCCCGCTTTCGTGGTGCCAACGCGAATATTCACAACACCTTAAAGATCCTGGTGAAAAGAGGAGTTTTTCACGGTCCAGTCGCTGGCCAAGAAACACCTCAGTCAATTCTCGTTGCCTGGTTGGTCACTGAGCTTCGTAGTGAGCTCCTTGAACAAACCTGTCTGAAGGACTTCGCTATCGCGTATCGCGCACTGGCTATTGCAACGTTCGGTGCACCTTTGGTTGAGCAAGTGAAGGCGATTGCTGTAAAGGGCTGCAATGCATCAGACACTCAGGGTGCGAACCTTGCAGCGAATGAGATTGTGGATCTACTCCAACTGACTAAGGACCAACAGAAGAGCCCCCCGCAACAAGGATCTGGTAGCCACAACCCGCAAGGTGAACCTGGTTCTCCGGGGCAACCAGGTAGTAATGGCCAACCCAGTACTCCCGGTAACATCTCCGACGCCATAAACCAAGTGCTGAACGCGAGCCAGATTGATTGTGGAAGCTATGCAAAAGGGTTAGAAGATGTCATCTGTTCCAGCCTGCCTGGCGTGAGTCAGAATCGGTTGGGAGGCTATCAGCCAGACGCCTCAAACGAGATGAAGGAATTGAGTCTTTCAAAGTCTGGTGGCTCATTTGAAAATCGTAGCCTTCTTCGGGCTGGCGCTCAGAAGACAGCTGCAATACTCTCAGCGACTTTCGAGGAACTCATAGAAACAATCACCCAAAATGAAGTATGGGCTGCAAGTGAAGGAAGGCTCAACACTCGAAAACTTTGGCGATACGCAGTGGGAGACGACCTAATCTGCACCAGAAGAAAGCAAGCGGAGGAGATTGACACCTGTTTCTACCTTTTGGGTGACGAAAGCTCTTCCATGGACAATAAATTTGGACCAATTCCAAAGAAGGATGAGAGTGACGATCGGATCTCAGCACAGGAAGCTTGCAACCGGGTTTCGGTGGCAGTAGGTGAAGTTTTGAATAACTCGGCCATTCCATTTGGAATTGCTACCTACAACACAGTAGTTCGTGAATGGCATGGGTTTGAAGAGAGCTGGGCCGGTACATTGCAACGGTACAGCCCTGAGCCCAAAAATGGTACGAAAACTCACCTTGCTGTGGTCTGGGCGCTCAAGAAACTCATCGATCGACCGGAGGCCCGCAGAATTCTGATTGTGGTTACTGACGGGGATCCTGGGAATAGCGATGTGCTGCGTTCAGCCGTTGATGAAGCAATGCTGATGGGCATCGAAGTACGCTTCGTCCTGATCGGTGATGGGTACCATAAACGCTACGCTGACCTGGGTTTGGCCTGTGGAGTGGCACAATCCGACAAAGACCTCGCGACAGCCGTTTTTGCAGCGTTGAAGCAGGGTATCGTATAGAGCCAAAACGAAAGACCAGCCGGACTCCTTGGAGTCCGGTTTTTTATGTTTCTACTCGCGTGTTAGGCATCCCCTTGTACCAGGCCTTCGCAAGAGGCCATCCATTGCCTACTGGGGATTTGACCATGACTGCTTTCCAACACATCAACGACCCGCAACTCGACGCTGGAATCGACACCCTCAATCCAATTGAAGTCCGTTTAGCACCAGAGGTTTTCGGTACAACAGCACCATTTTTCAATGGAATGCAGACCAAGATCTTTGCTGAAACACGCTTCACACCAAAAATCGTACCTTACAGCTTCGACGATGAATTGCTTACGCGCCTGATCCTTTGGGCAGCTTCAGCAGGACTTCCACAGGACTTTTTCAAGGCATCCATCAAGAAAGCGACCTACATCTACGGGCCAACCGGCGCCGGCAAAACCACGTTAGTCGAGGCCTTTGCGTCCCGTACGGGCAGGTCGGTTTTCACCGTTCAATGTTCCGAGGAAACCACTCTTTCTGACCTCTTCGGCAGTTGGAAATTGTGCGGCCCCGAAGGCATGAAGTGGATCTATGGGAAGGTGTGCCAATGGGCTAAAACCCCCAACTCCATCCTGCTCTTGGATGAGTTCGATCAGTTACCACCACAGATCCAGATGGGTCTCAACGGTATTCTGGATGGCAAGCCGATCTTTCTTGATCAGACCAACGAAGTGATCCCGATTGCTCCTGGATGCTTGATCGCTGCTACTGGCAACACAAACGGCCAAGGGTCTGCTGGCGGCAAAGGCGGTAGCGCTACTGGCTACAGGGGTACCAAGAAAATGAACATCGCGACGATGGACCGCTTCAATTCGATGTTCTGCACCTACATGGAGGAGGGTCGTGAAGCCAACCTCATTGTAGACCAGACGAATACTGATCCACTGGTTGCAAAATCCATGGCAACCCTGGCAGCCAAAGTTCGGGCGAACTTCATCGCTCTCAACGAGGATGCTGGGGCAGGGGGGATGGCCTTCAACTTCACCATTACAACCCGTAATGTGCTGAACTGGGCGATGAACTACAAGCTCCTCATGCAGATGGGCAAAACGACTGAAGAAAGCCAGAAGCTTGCTCTGCAAGTGACAGTTCTGGACTTCGCACCGCACGATGAGGCTGCTGCGATCCTGAGCACCTGGTCGACGATCGTCGGAAAAGTCTAACGCTTCACCATACCCCGGCTCGCCGGGGTTTTTTCGTTTATGGGTGCCTGTGAGGCATCTCCTGTCACTGGGTCTTTCGCAAGGGACCCGCTCTTTCAATTTCAGGAGAACCACCATGAGCACTACCAAGCAAACCGATGAATTGGGCATCAGCATCCTTCAGGATGTAGTGCTTTTTGACGTCATCATTGGTGGAAGCACCGGTGAGAAAACTGTAGATGGGGATGACTTCATCCGCGAGGTCGGGCGCATGCTGCCGTCGGGCGCATTCGCTTGGGTTAACAAATACCGATCGGAAGCCAAGCGAGAAATCCTTAAAGTAGGGGTTTCTCGAAAGGTAAACAATCGTATCCGCGGATACTTTGTACCCACCCAACACGCAGACGAGCTTGCAAAAGTGCTGCATGCGATCAAAGGAAAATATCTGGTTGAAAAGGCTTCCTTCCTAAACACTTTACCGGACCTGGTGGAGAAGTGGGCTAGCTCTCCTGCAAACGCGGTTACAACACCAGGTGGTAAATCCCGTGCAGATTTGATCCGCCAGCATGCTCCACAGGCACAAGTGCTCGAAAGACTGTTGACCTTTGACACTTCGGCGATTCGTATCAGCAACACCAGCTACTTTGGCGAAGAAGATGCACTTCAAACGGAAGTTAAAGGCTTAGTCGGCCAGGCCGCTTTGGAGATCGCGGAAGATGTAAATCGCTCCTGGACTCGCAAGGGCAACGGCAAAACGACGTCGAGAATCCTGGGTTTGATCCGTCGGGTTCAGGACAAAGCTGAAGCTATGAGCGTTCTTTCAAGCAAATTCTCTAACTTGGAGAAAATGTGTGCATCGGTGTTGGCTGCTGTTCCGAGCGGACCGAGCATTGAAGGGGTTGCTTACATCCAAGTATCTGGCTTGTTGTCCTTCTGCATGGATCCTGAAAAAATCCTTGGAGAACATGCCACCGAGTTTGATCCTTTGAATGTATCGGCTTCTGATTCAGCGCCGGCTGTTGCTGACGATAACGTCTTCTTCAGTAGCTCAGCATCTGCAACTATTCATCCTCAAGCAGAACAAAATGAAGTTACCATCGTTCCTGAGGTCTCTGTGATTCCGCCACTTCCAACTGGTCGCAAGACAGAGGAGAACCTCTTCTTTGCGGCTGAACCTGAAAAAACCCTGGTAGAGCCTGAAAAGGTTGTGCCATCGGACACCACCTCGCAGCCACCATCGGCTCCGTTCATCTTCTAACCCAAAAAAAACCCCGGTCAATGACCGGGGTTTCTTTATTCCCGCAAATTAAGCCACCGGCGGCGGTTGCACACCAGGCAGCTCGATTTCGGCCTTAGCCAACAGCTGGCGCCCAGAGAGCTGCTCATACAGCAACACCATGGTCATGCGAACGGAGAGAGGCGTTTGCGCCCATTCATCCGGCTTCGGGATATAGCCCGCCCAGGTAGGATCACTACCCATCTTCTCGATCGACAGCCAGAGCTGCTCATCAAGATCTTTCTTGTACACAAAATCTTCTGGCGTGAAGAAATCAGCCAGGTTGTAAACCTGGATGAGGGGGAGGCCAAGGAATTCAGCCACCATTTGCAGCTTTTCCTTACCCAGCGATCGTATCTGGCGGTTCCCGTTAGCCAGGGAGTTCCAGTAGATGACCGTGATACCCATGACATCGGCAATTGCACGATCAGGTAGTCCACGATCGATGATCACCTTTTTGATCATCTTGACGAGGCGAGAGCCCGGCATAGTGTTCCGAGTTTCGACTGCTGCATGTCCCTTATCTTCTGGTACTGCTGTTTTGGCCTTGGCAGAAGCACGAGGCCTCTTAGGCGTAGCAGCCTGAGGGGCTTGCGTTTTTGCAGTAGGCTTTTTAGCTACCGGCTTCGCCGCAGCTTTTGCAGCTGGTTTTGCTGGTGCTTTGGCGGGCGCTTGAGACCGCCGTCCTGTCGATTCACTTGCGGTCTTGTCGCTAGCTTTGGGCATTGTGCGGCTCCAGGTTGGTCGCGGCGTCTAACACGATTCAGGACGCTCCCTAAACAAATAAAGCAGAGAAATCCAGTATAAATTTAAAAAAGATTCTACACAGTTAACAACAAGATTCAAATCTCTTGTTCCGGTGGAAAAAGAGACTTTTGGGCTGGATGTGCCCCCTTGCAGGTAGCTCTGTGACCGCCAAGCACGCGACAAGTGCATTTTGATTCACCTTGTATTATTGGTACGTGTTGCGTATTCTTGAGAAAACCAAGCCATTCACGTATCGAGGTACTCAATGCTGCCCCAGGACGCAAAGCGGAAGCCTGACTCCTATTCGTATCCAAACGGGATGCTCATCCACTCCACGCTGTTGAAGAACGCCTCGTACCAGTGGAAGGACCATTGCTTGGGAGGGAATTGCAGGAAGCGCGCCTCGGAGAACGACATGGGTACCACGATCAGCACCGGGATGATCAGGTACAGCAGGATCGCCGCGACCAGCACCGTGAACAGCACGTGGGACAGGCGAAGGTGACGCAGGTTGGCAAGCAGGTTCATTTAGCGCGCTCCCAGGATGCGTTCGATGGGGATGAAGCGATTGATGCCCCAGAAGATCAGGAACACCACAAACAGCAGCACCAGGCCGACTGCGCTGGCTGCGCCCCAGGCGTGATAGAGCTCGACGTTGCGTTGCACCAGCATCGACACCAGGATCGTGCGGCCACCGCCGAGCAGTTCCGGGGTGATGAAGAAGCCTAGGCAGATGACGAACACCAGGATGGAACCGGCCATGACCCCCGGCGCTGCCATCGGCAGGAAGACCCGGCGGAAGGTGTAGAAGGGTTTGGCGCCAAGGCTCTCGGACGCTTGCATGAGGTCCTGGGGGATTTTTTTCATCACCGAATACAGCGGCAGGACCATAAAGGGCAGCATGACGTGCAGGGTGCCGATTACCGTGCCAGTGGTGTTGTGCATCAGCGTCAGGGGTTGGTCGATGATGCCAAGGTCCATCAGCGTCTGATTGACCAGTCCGCGGCGTTGCAGGAGCACCAGCCAGGCATAGGCCCGCACCAGCACGCTGGTCCAGAACGGCAGGATCACGCAGATCAGAATCAGGTTGGCCCAGAAACCCTGCAGGCGCGAAGCGGCGTAGGCAATGGGGAAGCCCATGACGATCGACAGGATCGTCACCAGGAAACTGATCTTGAAGGTCAGGGCGAAGGTGTCCCAGTAAATGCTTTCCTGGAAAATCCGGATGTAGTTGGCCAGGGAAAACCCTTCCTCGGTCTGGACCGACTGAAAGGCCAGCCAGCACAGCGGCATGATCAACAGCACCACGACCATGACCAGCGCCGGGGTGAGCAGCAACAGCATGGAGGTGTGCTCCTTGCGTTCTTCACGGGCCAGGGCGTCTTCGCTGGTCATGGGCGGCTGGTGCTGCTGGTCGCTGGAGTCGGGCATGGATTTGGCGAGATAGGCGTTGGACATGATGACCTCTCGTCACTGCGCAGTGCTGGAGGGTATCCAGCACTGACGGGTAGCGCTGGCGGTGGCAGTCGTCCTGGCGGACAGCAGGGTGCGGTGCTCGGGTAATGTCATGTGAAGAACTCCCAATGGTGGGCAGGTACTTGAGGCGAGCGCGAGTTGTCTGCACAGGTCACTCTGCGGGACCCTCAGGCCTAATGTACCGGGATGCCAACGAATGAAGTGGACGCAATTGACCGGTGCGCAAGCGCTTTATGTCGAAATCGCGGGGGCAGACGGCATGTCCTGCGCCGAGGCCTCTGGCCTGCGGCGCAGCAACGGCCGATGGCTATTTTTTCTGGACGAAGGACAACCAGCGTTCTTCGGCCTTGACCCCGGCTTCGGAGGCCCACCATTGCGCCGAGAGCAGGGCCTGGCGCGAGATGTTGCCGGGTGCGGAAGGCAGCTTGGCCTCGCGCTCGGCCGGGATTACCCCGGTCTTGAAGGCTTCGGGGTTGAGCGGGCCGTAGTCGATGATCATCGGCAACGCCGCTTGCAGTTTGGCATCGATGGCCTCGTTGACGAATTTCATGGCGGCCACCTTGTGCGGCGAGCCTTTGAGGACGCACAACGAGTTGGTTTCCAGCACACCCTGGTTGTAGTCGAATGCCACGGGTGCGCCGGCGGCCTGTACGGCGGTGATACGGCCGTTCCAGGCCTGGATCATGTCCACTTCGCCGTCGCTGATCAGCTGCGCCGACTGCCCGCCGGACGTCCACCAGGTGGCGATGTCGGGCTTGATCTGCTCAAGCTTGCGGAAGGCGCGATCGACGTCCAGCGGATAGAGCTTGTCCATCGGCACGCCATCGGCCAGCAGCGCGATTTCCAGGGTTGGACGTGGCAGGTTACGTAGGGAGCGCTGGCCCGGGTATTTTTTGGTGTCCCAGAAGTCGGCCCAGGTCTTGGGTACGTCCGCGCCTTTGAACGCGTCCGTGCGATACGCCAGCACCGTGGAGTAGCTGATGTAGCCGACGCTGTATTCGTCCTTGAGGCTGTCGGGTATTTGCGCGGCATTGGGAATCAGCGCAAGGTCGAGCTTCTCGAACAGCCCTTCGGCTTCGCCACGGATGCAGTCGCCAGTGGGCAGGTTCACCACGTCCCAGGTGACCTTGCCGCTCTCGACCTGGGTCTTGATGATCGGGTAGGCCTTGGGCGAGCTGTCCTGTTTGAGCGTCAGACCGAGCTTTTTCGCCGCAGGCTCCAGGATCGCCTTGCTCTGGGCTTCCTGATAAGCACCGCCCTGGGATACGAACGTGATGTCCTCGGCCATGGCCTGGGTGGCGCTACCGATGAACAGGGCCAGACTCGCGAGTTGGAAAGCTGTAGTGCGCAATGTGCTCATGGAAAGACTCCGAATGGTTGGCAGATTTTTTTGGGCGAGCTGTAGGTTTTGTTGTCGGTCGCTCTGCGGGACCATGGAGGTCTAATGTACCGGCTTGTCCGTGAACGAAGCGGCTACAAATGCGCGGATGAAAAGTGGTTTATTGCGAAAATGCGAACGGGCACAGTATTTCGTGCGTCGGGTGCGGGCTTGCGCGCCTGTCGCGAGCAGCCCCGAAGCCCCCGGTAGGAGCGAGCATGCTCGCGATGGCGGTGTGTTGGGTGAGTCATAGCCAAGTCATTCAGCCCACCGTCATCCGCCTCACCACGCGCCGAATCATCGGCGCCGCCAGCACCACCACCGGCAACATCGATACCCACGACAGCGCCCACGCGTTCAACCAGCGGCCGGCAAAGGCCAGGTCGAGCGCATGGGGTGTGGTGGCGATGGCGGCCGCGACCGCGCAGGTCAGGCCGGATTGAACGACGCCGAAAACGAAATGCTCATAACGGGCGGGGATTTTCATCGGGGGTTCTCGAGAAAGAGCGGGGGGGCGCGATGCCCGGCCGCTCGGGCACGATCAAGCCGGTTGCAGTTGCGCGATAGTCTCTTCGGTGGTCCACAGCCCGTGGGCGAGGAAGCGGTAATTGATGATGGCCGCCAGGTAGCCGTCGCCATCCGGCAGGCGCGGGCCGGCGGTGGCGTCGCGTACCACGACTATTTCAAAGCCCTGTTCGAGCAGTTCGCGCAGGTGTGATTCCACGCAAAGGTTGGCCGCCATGCCGGCGAGGATGATCTGCGACACGCCTTTCTTGCGCAATTGCAGCGCCAGGTCGTTGGTTTCCGGGCCGTAGACCTTGTGCGGCGAGGCGATGATGGTCTCGCCGTCGAGAATGTACGGCTTGTAGATCTCGAGGAAATCGGCGCCGGAGCCTTCGAAGTTTTCCAGGGTGTTCGGTCCCTTGCGATCGAACATGCAGATGCTGTGCATGACCTTTTCCAGCGGACCGCCAAAATGCCAGTCGTGGTCGTGCGGGTAGTAATAGTGTGGCGACACGGCCACGGGCAGGTCGTGAGCCTTGAAGGCCTTGAACAGTTTTTCCAGGTTTTCGACGGTGTTGTTCTCGACGATGCTCTCACCGAACACCGCCCAACTGGCGCCGGCAGGGCTGAGGAAGTCGTTCTGTGGGTCGATGACCACCAGGGCGGCTTTGCTCAGGTCGAGCTTGAAACCAGTGGCAGGCAGTGCGGGTTCGGCGGGGTCGGCGTACAGATGGCTCATGACGATTTACCTCTTGGGTGCTTGCGTGGATGAGACGTGAATGTTGCTTTATATAAATGACCAGTCGTCTTATTAATGAGGAAAAAAAACTCACTCCAATAGCCGAGGCAAGACCATCGATACGAAACGCTGCAGAGGTGCACCGTCGCGCAGGACCTTGCCGCGCATGACCGCACCTTCCCAGCCTTCGACGATGACACTGGCCAGCGCTTCGGCGTCGTGAGTTTCAGAGAGTTCGCGGCGCTGCTGCGCTTCACGCAGGCAGCTCGCGAGCAAACCTTCCCAGCGCGCCAGCACATCGGCCAGACGCTTGCGGGTTTGTTCGCTGCCATTGGACATTTCCAGGGACAGGTTGCCAATCAGGCAACCCAGGCTGTATTCATGCTCGCCGTGCTCGAGCACCAGGGCCTGGAAGAACTGGCCGATGCGCTCCAGCGGCTTGACCCGGGCGTCGTAGAAGATCGGCCCGTGGCGGGTTTCGATCGAGGTCCAGTATTCCTCGAGGATCTCTGCCGCGAAGTCTTCCTTGCTGGCGAAGTAGTTGTAGAAAGAGCCCTTGGGAATCTCGGCAGCGGCGGTGATGTCCTGGACGCCGCAGCCGTTGAAGCCACGGTTGTGAACCACCTGGCGGCCAATCGACAGCAAACGGGATCTGACTTCGAGGTTGACCGGGCGAGCCATGACAGAGACATCCAGTGATGAGAAAGTTTTAATAAACTAACTGGTCATCTATGTTTCGTCAACAGTCGAATTGACTGCCAATCAGTCCGCCTGCGCCATCTCGATGTACTCGAGCATCTTCTCGTTGCCATCGAGAATGTCACGGCAGATGGCCGCCCGTGCCGCCGCGCCATCGCGGCGCTTGAGTGCGTCGAGCACTTCCCAGTGATGGTCGATGGCCATGCGCTCGTTGAAGTTGCCATAGGCACGGGCGATCAGTGGGCCGGTGCGCATCCACAGGCTATCGAGCAAACCCGCCAGCACCGGCATGCGCGCGATGGTGGTCAGCGCGTAGTGAAATT